>JAPLLF010001247.1 GCA_026387715.1 Pseudomonadota bacterium | reverse complement strand
GCCTGCGCCGCGACGAACCGCGTCCCGTCGGGGGACGACACGACCCGCGTCGGATCGTCGCCGACGGCGCGCGCCAGGCGCTGATGCGCCTTCCAGATCAGGCCGGCGTCGATCGCGAGCCGCGCGTCGGCCGGCGAGCGTGCAGCGAGCGCGCGCAGCACCGCGATCTCCTCCCCCGTGTGGCCCGAGCTCGCGTACTGCTGCGCGCGCACCAGCATCGCCTGCCCGCGCGCTGCGTCTCGCTGCACCTCGGCGGCCGCGCGCGCGACCCGGGCCTTGGCGGCCGCGTCCTCGGCGAGCTCCCGCTCGCCGACGATCCGCGCGACGCTCCACGCGCCGAGCGCGCCGAGCGCCAGCGTAGCGATGAGCCCGACGGTCACCGGCACGCGGTGCCTGCGCAGCCAGCGGCGCCGGCGCTCGCGGCGCGAGTACGCGTGGGCGCCGACGAGCTGCCCGGTCTGGAAGCGGTGGAGATCCTCGGCGAGGGCGCCGGCCGTGCGGTAGCGCGCCGCGCGATCCGTGGCCATCGCCTTGTCGACGATCGCCGCGAGATCGATCGGCACCCCGGGCACCCGCACCGCGATCGGCGTGATCTCACCGGCGACGACCTGGGCGAGCATCGCCTCGCGCGAGCTCCCCGCGTGCGGCGCGACCCCGCACAGCACGTGATAGAGCATCGCCCCGAGCGCGTAGACGTCGGCGCGCTCGTCCGCGTCGCCTCCCAGCGCCTGTTCTGGCGGCATGTACGCGGGCGTGCCCATCACGGCGCCGACGACGGTCTCGGCCCCGCCGGGCGACGCGCGATACGGGCCGTCGGGCGCCGGCTCGTCGGACGCCAGATCCTTGGCGAGCCCCCAGTCGATCACGACGGTCTCGCCGAACCGTCCTACGAGCACGTTGGCCGGCTTGAGATCGCGATGGATGATGCCCTCGTCGTGCGCGTACGCCATCGCGTCGGCGACCGCGATCACCGCCGGCAGCAACGCCAGCCGGGCGTCGAGCGTCGGCGCCGCGTCCACCGCCTCGGCCAGCGACCGCCCGGCCACGAGCTTCATCGCGTAGAACGGCCCGTCCCCGGCCTGGCCAGCGTCGTAGATCGGCACGATCGACGGGTGTTGCAAGCGCGCCGTGATCAGCGCCTCTCGGGCGAACCGCGCCTGCGCGGCGGAGGCCCCAGGCGTCCCGTCGAGCAGCTCCTTGATCGCGACCGTGCGATCGAGGTGCGTGTCGCGCGCGCGCAGCACGCGCCCGAGCCCGCCGCGCCCGACCTCGCCGAGCAGCTGATAGCGCGCCCGATCGCCGTCGGGGAGTCGTCCGGTCTGGTGCGGATTCGGCGGCACCACGGCCAGCATGGTCGCGCCCAGCGGCGTCGCCTCTTCCGCGGCGGTCACCTCGACGGGTGTGGAGCCGGGCGCGGGCAGCGTGCGCTCGAGGCCATCGCTCGGCTTCCCGTCGGACATGCACCCAGGATAGCCGTGGTCACCCCACCTCGTGGACGACCGCCCGCGCATTCGCGCATCGACGTGAGGTCAGTGCCGCGCGGTCGCGCGAAGCTCGGAGGTGAGCGCGCGGTACGCGTGCAGCTGATCGGGCTCGACCTGCGCGAGCACCGGGTCGACCTCCTCGCGGGACCGCGCGGCCTCCGCTCCGGACTCCACGATCAGGGCCTCGGCGAGCGCGAGCGCCCGCAGCGTCTCGTCCTCGGGGTCCGGCGCCGCGCTCGGATCGTGGTGGTAGGCGATCGCCGTCACGACCTCGCTCGGAAGCCCCCACAGCCCCAGCAGCAGCCCGCCCGCGCGCGCGTGCAGCTCCGGCGCGTTCGACGAGGCATCACCGACGATCAGCTCGCCGAGATCGTGGAGGATGCCCGCGAGGAAGCTGTCGCCGGCGAACCCGCGCGGCGCCAGCTTGGCGGCGAGGTTCGCGACCAGCAGGCTGTGCGCCGCGAGCTCCTTGGCGGCTTCACCACGGAACACCTCCGCGGCGAGCAGCATGCCCCGGACGGTGTCGGTGCCGAGCATCGCCACGGCGCGCTGGATCGACGTGACCCGATCGACGCTGCCGAAGAACGCGCTGTTGACCAGCTGCAGCAGCTTGGCGACCACGGCGGGATCGGTCTCGACCAGGCGGACGACCTCGACCATCGGCGCGCCGCGTGCGAGGGCCTCGGTGACCTGGAAGTACAGCCGTGGCGGCGATGGCAGGCCCACGAGCGCGGAGGCCCGGGCGAGCAGCGCCGGATCGGGGACGAGGCTGCGGGCCCAGACCAGCCGTTCGATGCTCGCGCACAGGTCCCGGAAGTCGCACGGCTTGGCCATCCACTGGTGCACGACGCACATCGCGCGCATGCCCTCGGCGTGGGAGAACTGGCCGGACAGCGCCAGCCGCGTGATGTGCGGGAAGCGCGACCGGACGGAGCCGAGCAGCGTGAGGCCGTCCATCTCCGGCATGCTCAGATCCGACACGATGATGTCGAACGGCTCGGCCTCGAGCAAGGCCATGGCGGCACCCCCGCTCTCGACGTAGCGCGCCTCCCACGCCTGCCCTCGGGTCCGCACGACGCGCGCGAGCGAGCGCAGGACCACCGGGTCGTCGTCGACGAACAGCACCCTCGTCACGACGCGACCCCGCGCTGGATCGGGAGGCAGATCTGGAAGGTGGTGCCGCGGCCCGGCTCGGACTCGAACGTCAGCGTGCCGTGGTGTCGATCGACGACGATCGCGCGCGCGATCGTCAACCCCTGCCCGGTCCCCTGGCCGATGGGCTTCGTCGTGAAGAACGGCTCGAACACGCGCGGTCGATGCGCCGCCGAGATGCCGGGACCGGTGTCGGCGACGTCGATCGCGATCGCGTCCGCGGTGGCGCGGCTCGTGATGGTGATCGTCCCGCGCGGCCCCTGCCCGGCACGCGCCGCATGGATGGCCTGCGCCGCGTTGACCACCAGGTTCAGGATCGCGCAGCCGAGCTCGTCGGCGTGCCCCGGCGCCATCGGCAGCTCGCCGAGCCGGAGCTCGAC
>JAPLLF010000273.1 GCA_026387715.1 Pseudomonadota bacterium | reverse complement strand
ACATGCTTCCACACTAGATGCCACCCTTCAGCCGGGCGCTGCCCGCGGGCGTCTTCGCCTCGTCGACGCCGGCGGCGTTACGATCGACAGCGTCGCCCTTCTTGATCGCCTCCTCGGTCTTGGCCTTGGCGCCCGCCGGCGTCGCCGTCGACGGCGTCGGCGGCGTCGGTGTCGGCGTCGGCGTCGGCGTCGGCATCGGCGGCTTCCCTGCCGACGGCATCGGCGGCGCGGTCGATCCTGCCGGCGGCATCGGCGGCACCGGCGCACCCGCCGCGGTCGCCGCGTCCTTGACCTCGTCCTGGCGATACGTCGTCGCCACGAACCGCGCGGTCAGGATGATCTCGCGGTTGCGCAGCTTGGGATCGCCGAGCGCGAGCCCCTCGATCGTCACGATGCGCTCGCGCTCCTTCGGCTCGTCGGGGTTCGCCGGGGTTCGCGGGTCGTCCTTCTTCTGCACCAGCGACGCGAAGAACCGCTTGATCTGCAGGAACGTGCCGGTGATCTCGAGCTTCACCGGCACCTTCGCGAACGTCTCCACCGGCTCTTCCTTGGCCTGCGTCCAGCTCCGGATCTCGACGCCCGAGTCCTTGACCTTGCGGTTGAGTGTCTCGAAGAACGCCGGCATCTCCGACTCGGTCGGCAACGCCTTCTGGTTCTCGGTGACGATCTTCTGGAGCTCGGTGAACTTCGTCTTGAGCTTGTCGTACGCGGGGAGATCCTTCGCGAGCTTGTCGTTCTGCAGCACCTTGTTGTCGTGGTCGCCTTCGGCCTGCTCGACGTCGTCGCGCAGGCCCTTGAACACGAACTGGTAGTAGAGCGCCGCGCTCAGCATGATCACGACGCCGAACACCAGCGCCTTGCGCTGGTTCGGCATCCGCGCGAAGTCCTGCATCGCCTGATTGGCCATCTCAGTACGCCACCTTTCCGGTGATCGTGAACTTGTAGTAGGTGATGCCGGTCGCCGTGTCGGCGACGCGCTCACCTCCCGACGGCGTGATGTCCTTGAAGTACACCGAGGCCGCGAGCCGCTTGCCCAGCTGCGCCACGTCCTGCTCCGACTGCGCGCCGCCCTCGAGCTTGAACGCGCCCGCGGTGTCCGTGAACGTCGTGAACCACACGTGCGTCGCGTCCCAGTCGGTCTGGAAGCGCTTGTTCGGATCGCCGTCCGGCGTGGTCGACGTCTTCTTCGTCATGTCCTCGGTCATCGTCGGCCGGTGCGCGGTGGTGAGGATCTCGCCGAGCTCGTGGAGCAGGTTGGCCGGGACGACCTTCGCGCCGATCAGGCGGTTGATCGACTGCGCGCGCTTGTCGGCCTCCTCCGCCGACTTCTGCAGCTCGGCGTAGCCGGCGAGCAGCCGGTTCTTCGCCTGGATCTCCTTCTGGAGCGCGTCGTTGGTGTCGCGCAGATCGTTCAGGTGATCGCGGTTCGGCTTGTCGACCAGGAAGAACACCAGCACGCCGGCCGCGAGGACCGCGCCGGCGCCGATGAACAGCTCCTTGCTGCCGGGCTCGGCGGCCTGGCGCTTCACCTTGCGCTGGGGGAGTAGGTTGATCCTGATCATCGCGTCACTTGTCTCCCGCCGCGCGCATCGCGAGCCCGACGCCGATCAGGGCCTCGGGTGAGTGCGCTTGTAGGTACAGCCTGTCGAGCGAGGGGTCGATCTCGACCTTCTTCCAGGCGTCGGCGACCTCGAGCGGCAGCCGCGAGCGCCGCTCGATCGCGCGGTGGAGCGCGGTGACCTTCGCCGTGCCGCCCGCGAGCACGATGCGGGTCACGTTCGCGTCGGCGGTCGTCGCGAGGAAGAAGTCGAGCGAGCGCTGGAACTCGCCGGCCATCACCTCGGCGACGCCCTCCATCACCTGGAGGACCTCCTGCGGGACGACGCCGTTCTCGGTGCCGGTGCCGCCGACCTTGTAGGCCTCGGCCTCGTCGGCCGCGATCGCGAGCTGCTTCTGGATCTCCTCGGTGAACGCGTTGCCACCGATCGTGACGTCGCGCGTGAACAGCGAGACGCCGGCGCGGATGATGTTGATGTTGGAGATCGCGGCGCCAATGTTGATCAGCACGACGGTCTCGCGGGGATCGAGCGGGTAGTTCACCTCGAACCCGTTCTGGCTCGCGAACGCCGCGACGTCCACGATCTGCGGCGACAGGCCGGCGTCGCGCACGACCTGCACGTAGTCGGACACCACCTCCTTCTTCGCGGCGACGAGCAGCAGCTCGGTCTGGCCGTTCGGCGTCGACGGCACGGTGACGTGGTAGTCGAGCTCGACGTCGTCCTTGCCGAACGGGATGTGGTGCTCGGCCTCGTTGCGGATGTTCGTCGCGAGCTGATCGGGGGTCATGTGCGGCACCGCGATCTTCTTGATGATCACCGAGTGACCGGCGATCGCGATCGCGACCTCTTTCTGCTTGAGCCGCAAGCGGCTCCACAGCTGCCGGATCGCGTCGGCGACCGCGCCTTGATCCATGATCGTCCCGTCGACGATGGTCTGGGGAACGAGGGGTTGCATGCCGAACGCCTGCAGGGCCCAACCCGACCCCTTCTTCCGGAGCTGGACGGCCTTGACGCTCGACGAGCCGATGTCGAGCCCGATGCACTGCTTCGCCATGAGTTAAAAAATGATACGGCGTACCGTCGAGATCTCCAAAAAGCTGATGTTCGGGACCTGGCCCGGCCGCGGCTTTGGACCTCAGGTGATGCCGTATTCCTTCATCTTGTAGAGCAGCGCGCGGTGGCTGATCTCCAACAGCTTCGCGGCGTTGGTGCGGTTTCCCGCGGTGGCCGCGAGCGCGCGCGCGATGAGATCGGCCTCCAGATCGCGCGTCGCTTTCTTGATCGACAGCGCGGCGAGATCGGGGGCGGATCCAGCGCCCGACGCCGCGCCGGTGGTCTGGACGGTCATGATCGAGGTGAGAAACGCCGTGTCGACCGGCCCATCGGCGAGCACGACGGTCCGCTCGATCACGTTCTCGAGCTCGCGCACGTTGCCCGGCCACGGCTGCGCCTGGAGGGTCGCGAGCGCGTCGTCGGTGAGCTCGATCGTGCCGAGGTGGTGGCGATCGGCGACGCGCCGCGCGAAGAACCGCGCGAGCAGCGGGATGTCGTCGGCGCGCTCGCGCAGCGCGGGCACGCGAATCGGCAGCACGTTGATCCGGTAGTACAGATCCTCGCGGAACCGCCCGGCGGCGACGTCGCCCCCGAGGTCGCGCAGGGTCGCGCACACGAGCCGGACATCGACCGCCACCGTCTGGGTGTCGCCGACGCGCCGGATCTCGCCCTCCTGGAGGACCCGCAGGAGCTTGGCCTGCAGCCCGAGCGGCAGCTCGCCGATCTCGTCGAGGAACAGCGTGCCGTCGTGCGCCGCGGCGATGAGGCCCTGCTTGTCAGCCGAGGCGCCGGTGAACGCGCCATTGACGTAGCCGAAGAGCTCCGAGGCGATCAGCGACTCCGGGATGGCGCCGCAGTCCACGACGATGTACGGGCCCGCCGCGCGATGGCTGGCCCGGTGGATGGCGTCGGCGAGCTGC
>JAPLLF010000199.1 GCA_026387715.1 Pseudomonadota bacterium | reverse complement strand
TCTCTACGATCACGCAAGACTCGCTTCCGACGTGGCGGTCTCCGTCGTCGTCGGTGGGACTCTCACCCCGGGTCACTCTTCGAAGTTTCGGCTGTTACATGCCTTCCTCTCCGACCAGGCTTGTCCTGGCGCACTTTGCGTTTTCGTTTACGTCGACGTTTACGATCGATCTGCGCGACTCAGACCTTGAGGTCGCGCCACGCGCGACCATCGCGCGACATCATCACGTTGGCGCCCTTGGGCCCCGCGCTGTCCGGCTCATAGATCTGCACCCCGTCGGTCGCCTCCCACACCTGGAGGACCGGCTGGATCAGCTCCCACGCGCGATCGACCGAGTCGCGACGATTGAACAACGTGGCGTCGCCGCGCATGCAATCGAGCAGCAACCGCTCGTACGCCTCGGCGATCGGGCGCTTGAACGCGTCGGCGTACGTCATGTTCATGACGACGTTACCGACGTTGATGTTCTCGCCCGGCACCTTCGCGACGAACCGCAGCGAGATGCCCTCGTGCGGCTGGATCCGCAGCGTGAGCACCGCGGGCTGCAGCACGCTGCCCGCCGCCTCTTCCTTGAACAGCACGAGCGGGACGGCCTTGAAGTGGATCGACACCTCGGTGAGCCGCTGCGCGAGCTTCTTGCCGGCGCGCAGGTAGAACGGCACGCCCTCCCAGCGCCAGCTGTCGATCATCAGCCGCATCGCGGCGAACGTCGGCACCTGCGAGTCGGCCGCGACGCCCTGCTCCTGGCGATAGCCGCGATACTGCCCGCGCACACAGTTGTTCGCGACGTCGTCGAGCGACAACGAGCGGACGCTGCGCAACACCTGCGCCTTCTCGTCGCGGATGTCGTCGGCGGCGAACGACGACGGCACCTCCATCGTGACGAGCGACATCACCTGGAG
The DNA here is from genome assembly GCA_026387715.1 of Pseudomonadota bacterium. Classification (GTDB taxonomy): domain Bacteria; phylum Myxococcota_A; class Polyangia; order Haliangiales; family Haliangiaceae; genus JABFXX01. Next base: position 3,112 of record JAPLLF010000199.1, on the reverse strand, counting down.
CAGGTGGTTCTGGATGATGTCGCGCACCACGCCGGTCTGCTCGTAGAACGCGCCGCGGCCCTCGATGCCGATCGACTCGGACGCCGTGATCTCGACGTAGTCGATGTGGTTGCGATTCCAGATCGGCTCGAAGATCGAGTTGCCGAACCGCAGCACCAAGATGTTCTGGACCGTCTCCTTCCCGAGGTAGTGATCGATCCGATAGATCTGCGACTCGTCGACGTAGCTGCCGATCATCTCGTTGAGCGCCCGCGCCGTCGCGAGGTCGCGACCGAACGGCTTCTCGACGATGACGCGGCAGCCGGGCACGCCGGGCTTCTGCACGCTGCGCGTGATCAGCTTGTGCTGGTGCAGCTTCTCGAGGACGATCGGGAACACGGCGGGCGGGGTCGACAGGTAGAACACGACGCTCTTGGCGCCCTTCTTCATCCCCTCGTCGATCTTCTCGCCGAGCGCCTTGTAGGTCGCGTCGTCGGAGAACTCGCCGCCCACGAACTCGAGCTTGTTCGCGAACGCCTGCCACTTGTCGGGCACGACGGGCTGCCGCGAGTGCTGGGTGACGGCGGGCTTGAGCTTGTCGCCGAACGCCGCCTTGGTCAGCGCGCCACGGCTGACGCCGATGATCACGGTCGGCTCCTTGAGCGCGCCGTCGAGCATCACGTTGTAGAGCGCGGGGGCCAGCTTGCGGCCGGTGAGATCGCCGGTCGCGCCGAAGATCACGACCACGGTCGGCTCGGGGCGGCGGCGCTTGGTGCTGTCGTCGCCGAGGATCTCGCCGAACACCGAGGACGTGTCGATCGGGGGAGGAATGGTCTCGCTCATGTAGCTGCTCCAGGCTTGAGTTGTGCGGCCGCGGCCGCGTCGACGAACCACGCCACGTCCACGCCCGCGACGCGCTGGGACGGATAGCGATCCGGAGGTCCCTCGAGGACCTCCGCGAGGGTCCCGGCCTTGTCGGCGCCGGTGACCAAGAAACGGACGTGCCGGGCGGCGGCGAGCGCGGGATAGGTCAGGGTCATCCGCCAGGTCTCGGGCGCGACGAGGTTGGCGACCACGAGGCGCGACGCCTCGGCGAGCCCCGCGGATCCGGGGAACAGCGACGCGGTGTGGCCATCGGCGCCCATGCCGAGGAACACGAGATCGAAGCGCGCCGGGAGGCTCGCCTCGTAGGCGCGCGCCGCGGCGTCGCGCTCCGCCCCCTCCGCGACCATCCGGTGCACGCGCGTCGGATCGAGCGCGAGCGGGGTCACGAGCGTCTCCATCGCCATGCGGTAGTTCGAGTCCGGGTGCTCCGGTGGCACCGCGCGCTCGTCGCCGAACCACAGCTCGACGTGATCCCAGTCGACCACCGCCCGCCCGCGCCGCGCGAGCGCCGCGTGGAGCTTCCGGGGCGTCGAGCCGCCCGACAGCGCGATCGCGCAGGTTCCCCGCGCGGCGATCGCCGCCGCGGCGATCGCGACGAGCTCGTCGGCCGCCGCGTCGGCGACGGCCGACGCATCCGCGAACCGGCGAACGGTCAAGCGGTCACTTCTTCTGCTCGACATGCCCGCCGAACTGGAAGCGCATCGCCGACAGCAGCTTCTCCGCGTACGACGCATCCATGCGCGACCGGAAGCGCGTGAACAGCGCGGCGGTGATCGTCGGCGCGGGCACGGCCTCCTCGACGGCCGCGTTCACGGTCCAGCGACCCTCGCCCGAGTCGGCGACCGAGCCCGAGAACTTCTCGAGCTTCGGATCCTCGGCGAGCGCCTTGGCCGTCAGATCGATGAGCCACGACGACAGCACGCTGCCGCGACGCCACACCTCGGCGACGTCGGTGATCGGGATCGTGAGGCGATGCTCCTCGGCGACCGTCGGGTTCGCCGCGCCCTTCATGATGTCGAAGCCCTCGGCGATCGCCTGCATGATCCCGTACTCGATGCCGTTATGGACCATCTTGACGAAGTGGCCGGCGCCGACCGACCCACAGTGCAGATAGCCGTCCTCGGCGGTGCCGCCCTCGGCACGCCCCGGCGTGCGCTCGACGTCACCCCGCCCGGGGGCGAGCGTCTTGAAGATCGGATCGAGGCGCGCGATCGTGGTGGGCTCGCCACCGACCATCAGGCAGTAGCCGCGATCGAGGCCGTACACGCCGCCCGACGTCCCGGCGTCGACGTAGTTGATCTGCTTGGCGGCGAGGGCCTTCGCGCGGCGGATGTCGTCCTTGAACATCGAGTTGCCGCCGTCGATCACGGTGTCGCCGGCCTCGAGCAGCTCGCCGAGCTCCATCACCGTCGACTCGGTCGGGCCCCCCGCGGGCACCATGACCCAGACGTGGCGAGGCCTGGCCATCTGCGACACGAGCGTCCGGAGCGAGTCACTGCCCGTCGCGCCCTCGCCGACGAGCGTCTTCACCGCGTCGGGGCTGCGATCGTAGACGACGCACTGGTGACCACCACGCTGGAGGCGGCGAACCATGTTCGCGCCCATCCGACCAAGACCTACCATTCCGAGTTGCATGCGCTATTTCCCCTTTGATTCGACGATCGATTCGACGACGCGACGTGACTTGTACAGATTGATGAGCCCGTTGGTCGATGCGTCGTGTGACGTCACCGGCTGATCACCCGCGAGCTCGGGAAGGATCTTCGACGCGAGCTGCTTGCCGAGCTCGACGCCCCATTGATCGAAGCTGTAGATGTCCCACACGATCCCCTGGACGAAGATCTTGTGCTCGTACATCGCGACCAGCGCGCCGAGCGTGTGCGGCGTCACCCGCTGGACGATGATCGAGGTCGTCGGGCGATTCCCGGTGAACGTCTTGTGCGGGACGAGCTCCTCGCGCGCCCCTTCGGCGCGCACCTGCTCGGCGGTCTTGCCGGTCATCAGCGCCTCGGTCTGCGCGAAGAAGTTCGCGAGCAGGATCTCGTGGTGCTTGCCGAGCGGCCGGTGCGACTTGATCGGCGCCAGAAAGTCACACGGGATGAGCCGCGTGCCCTGATGGATGAGCTGGTAGAACGCGTGCTGGCCGTTGGTCCCGGGCTCGCCCCACAGGATCGGCCCCGTCGTGTAGTCGACGCGCGCGCCGCTACGATCGACGCCCTTGCCGTTGCTCTCCATGTCGCCCTGCTGG
>JAPLLF010000249.1 GCA_026387715.1 Pseudomonadota bacterium | reverse complement strand
GTCACGCACCTCGCGCTCGCGAACGCGGAGGCCACCGACGAGCTGTGCACGATGCGGCCGGGCTCGGCGATCCTGCCGCGGCTGCGCTCGCTCGATCTGTCGCGCGGCACGATGTCCGCGACCGGGCTCGCGGCGCTGCTCGCCCACGCTCCGGCGTTCGCCCACCTCGAGCGCCTCGACCTGTCGCAGAACTTCCTGGTCGGCGACCTGGCCGCCGTCACGACCCTCGCCGCGGTGGTCGAGTGTGGCGATCAACGCGAGCCATTCGACGACGGCACGCGGTACGTCGCGATCGGCGAGTAGGTTAGGATCGGCGACCGATGCGAACCATTCTGTACTGTGCCCTCGTCCTGACCGCGTTCGGCTGCAAGAAGACCAAGCCCGTCGACGCCACCGGCAGCGGCTCCGGCAGCGCGCTCGTCGCCGGCTCGGGCTCTGGCTCGGGCTCGGATGCGGGCTCGGGCTCGGGATCGGGATCGGGATCGGGATCGGGATCGGGATCGGCCGCGGGATCGGGCTCGGGCTCGGGCTCGGATGCGGGCTCGGGCTCGGGCTCGGGCTCGGGCTCGGGCTCGGGCAGCAGCGCCAACCACGAGCAGGGTGACACCGACGCGTTCGGCGGCATCGCGCTCGGCACCAAGGGCCCCAAGGTCGTCGAGCTCCTCGGCCAGCCCGAGACCAAGGGCGACGGCTTCGAGGAGGGTGCGAGCGGCCTGTGGCTCGTCGACTACAAGTACCCGACCAAGGGGATCGACCTCTCGATGGCGGGCAGCAAGACCGACAAGGCCGACGTCCCGACGGTGAACTCGTTCACGCTGACGCCGCCCTGCACGCTCAAGAACGCCAAGGGCATCGGCATCGGGAGCACGCGCGCCGAGGTCGACAAGGCGTACGGCGACCGGATCGACAAGTCCGAGTCGAAGAAGGAGTCGGTCCTCGTCGGCTCGGTCTACGGCGGCGTGTTCCTCGACCTCAAGGACGACAAGGTCGTCCGCATCTTCGTCGGCGCCGGCGCCGAATAGCGCTACTTGCCGGTGAAGCGCCCGGGGCGGCGCTCGACGAACGCGCGCAGCCCCTCCGCGACGTCCTCGGACGCCATGATCGGCACGAGGTCCGGCATCAGGCGCGCCGCGGCCGCGTGCTCGGCTTCGGCGAGGCCCGCGCGCGACGACGCGAGCGTCGCTGCCACGCCGAGCGGCGCCTGGGCGGCGATCCGATCCGCGAGCTCGAGCGAGCGATCGAGCTGCGCGCCCGGCGCGGTGACCTCCTGGACCAGGCCGATGCGCAGCGCCTCGGCGGCGTCGAACTCGTCGCCGGTGAGCAGCCAGCGCATCGCGTTGCCCCAGCCGACCTCGCGCGGGAACCGCAGGGTCGCGCCGCCGACCGGATAGATGCCGCGCTTGACCTCGATCTGCCCGAACCGCGCGGTCGACGCGGCGATGCGGATGTCCATCGCGAGCGCGAGCTCGATGCCGATCGTCAGGCAGGTCCCCTGGATCGCCACGATCACGGGCTTCGTCACGCGCCGGCCCGTGAGGCCGAGCGGATCGAGCCCCCCGGCGACGATCGGCCAGCTGCCCGCGGTGAACGCGGCGCCCCACTGCGGCAGATCGAGGCCGCCGGTGAAGTGATCGCCGTGCGCGTACAGCACGCCGACCCGCAGCTCGGGATCGCTGTCGAGCTCCCCCCACGCGCGACACAGCGCGTCCCACAGCGGGAGGTCGAAGGCGTTGCGCTTGGCCGCGCGATCGAGCCCGACGACGAACACGTGACCACGCCGCTCGGTGCTGACGGTTCCGATGGACATGCGCCATCGTAGACGAAGACCTACGCCAGGTCGGCCGACCGCGCCGCGCTGATGCTGTGCTGCTGGAGGATCTCGCCGGTCGCGCGCTCGGCCGTGGCCCGGTCGAGCACGATCCGCGTGCCGTACGACGTGTGGTAGTCGGACGAGTCGCGCCGTGGGCCGTGGTAGTCGGTCTCGATCACGTGGAACTCGCCCACCGGGGCGTCGAGCGCCGCGACGACGTCGTGGATGTCGCGGATCGCCCGCCCGTTGACGCGCTCGACGATCGCGCCGCGGACCTGGTGGTAGCCGACGTTGATCTCGTGCGCGAGCACCTCGTGGATGAGCACGATCTGCCGACGCTCCATGGACGGGAACGTCTCCGACGCGAACGTGCGATAGCGATGGTGGTCCTTGGCCCACTCCCAGTTGTGCATGTACTCGTACGACAGCGTCGTGAACACGAGCCCCGCGAAGATCAGGTAGCTCGGGCGTCGCTCCGGGCGTGGCGGCGGCACCATCGAGGTGTACGGCCGGAGCGTGACCGACACGCGCTGGGGCTCGCCGCGGCGTACGAGGTCGATCGCGAGGACGTCCCCGACCTGCCGGCTCCCGATCAGGTGCTCGAAGTGCACGCGGTCGTTCGCGCGCAACGCGATCGTGCCGTCGCCGCCGATCGGCGTGCCGTCGATCGCGACGAGCACGTCGTCGATGCGCAGCACGCTGTCGGCCGACGACCCGAACAGCACGCGCGAGACGCGCACGCCGGTCGCCGTACCCGCGACCCCGAGGTACGCCCGCAGCGCGGGGTTCTCGATCTTCTGCCAGTACACGCCGAGATCGGGCACGCCACCGATCGCGCCGTCCTCGAGATCGGCGAAGAAGCTGCGCACGACCGTGATCGGCACGACGTACCCGGACTTCTCGAGATCCTTCTTCTTGTACGACTGGAACGCGAGCCCGACGAGCTCGCCGTTCATGAACACCGGCCCGCCGCTGTTGCCAGGATTGATCGCCGCGTCGGTCTGCAGCGCGAGCAGGTTCCGCTGGGAGTGCGTGTACGTGCGGACCTCGATCCGCGACACGACGCCGGCGGTGATGCACAGCTCGTTGCCGCCGACCGGAAACCCGTAGACCGTCACCTTGGCGTTGCGCGCCGGCAGCTCGCCGAACGTCACCGGCACGGTGCCGACGAAGAACTGCGGATCGTCGACCGTGAGCAGCGCGGTCTCGCGATCGTGATCGACGTGGAGCACGCGCGCCGCGTACTTCTTCGCGTCGCCCGGCTTGAGCGCCTGGACGTACAGCTGGTTGGCCACCACGTGCGCGTTGGTGAGGATGCGATTGCCCTCGACGATGCACGCCGAGCCTCCCGACGTCTGCTGGTAGGCGCGCTCCCACGGCGCGTAATAGTTCGATTCCTTGACGACGGTGAACAGCTTCACCACGGAGTGCCGGAGCTGCTCGGACAGATCGGGTTCGATCACGGGCATACCGTACGCGAAAACGGCGCGAGGCCTGGTCCTCGCGCCGTCTTCACGTTGCCTTGCTACCCGCCGGTCACCAGCTTGTCGACGAGCGGCTTGAGCGGCGAGTTGTGGAACAGCCGGGCCAGGGTGTCGCCGAGCGACTCGCCCTCGATCTGCCGCTGCACCCCCCACGCCTGCGCGACCTTGACGAGCGTCTCCTCGTGGGACAGCGCCATCAGGGCCTCGCTGAAGTTCCCCGACGCCGCCGTGAACCGCTGCACCGCCGTCTCCGCCTCGGCGCGGAGCAGCTCGATGCGCTGGTCCTGCTCCATCGCGAGGAACGCCAGCTCCTGATCCTTCTCGCGCTTCACGCGCTCGATACGCGCCTGCTGCTTGAAGCCCTCGATCAGCTGCTCGGACTCCACCAGCTTCTTGCGCTCGTCGGTCTCGCGGAGCGTGTTGGCGATCCGCGCGAGCGCGGTCGCCAGCTCGCTGGTCGCGAGCTCGCGGGCCAGCTCGTCCTGGCGCATCTTCGTCGCGGCCTTCACCTCGAGCGTCTCCCGGCTGATCGACTCGCGCTGCCGGGTGACCACCAGCTCGCGCTGGAGGTTCGACAGATCGATGTTGGCGCGCACGACGTCGTGCTGCGTCTGGTCGAGCAGCGCGCGGATCTTGTCGTCCTGCAGGATCACCTTCAGGACGTCGACATCCACGATCCGCATCCCGTTCGCCGCGAACATCATGCCCGCGCGCTTCGCCGTCCCTTCCGCCTTGCCCAGGATGATGTCGCGGATGCGGTCGGTCGAGCTGGCGTAGAACTCCTCGATGGCCAGCTTGCGCACGGCGCCCTTGAGCACCGAGCGCACGTGGTCGCAGAGGAACTTCACGTAGTTCTCGACGGCGAACCACCGCAGCGGGTCGCCCTCGAAGTCGACGCGATACGACAGCTTGATCGTCACGTACACGTGGTCGAGCGTCTCGACGATCACGACGTCGCTGACCTGGTTGTTCTCGACCCGCAGGTACGGCGTCTCGAGCAACCTGTCGGTCGACTTCGGCGCGCCGGTGGACAGCGTCAGCACCTCGATGCCCTCGTCGTAGTCGAGCAACACCGTCGTCGGACCCTGCTCCACGCGCCGCTTGCCGGTCTTGCTCGTGACGAGCACGGCGTACCCGGTCCACGGCGAGATCTGCGGGGTGCCCTGGTACTTGTTGTCGAGCGTGACCATCCGCGGCTGCGAGTAGGTGCTCGCGCGCGAGAACTCGTCCGACACCAGCGCCTGGTCACCGCTCACGCGGCTCGCCTCCATGATCATGCCGCCCGTCGACGGGGTCGACGACGCCTGCGAGACCCGCTTGCCACCCCGCGCGACGTCACCCTCCGACAGCACGCCCTGGCGGGTCGTCGGCACGTTGCCGAGCAGCGCGCGCGCGCTCTGGTTGTAGGCCAGCGCCTCGGCGTTGGCCGGGTACCACAGTGCGCACTCGCGATCCGACAGCACGCGGCGGACGATCACCTCGTGGCGCGGGTCCGGCAGCAACATGGCGGGGCCACGCACGGTCCGGATCGCGCCGGTCAGGCGGTCCATCACGTAGCGCGCCTCGCCCGCCGGGATCGCGGTCGCGAAGTGCTTCGCCTTGCCGTCGTACTTGATCGCCGAGTGCTCCTCGCGCGGGAAGTAGATCGCCGTGTCCTTGCCGGTGATGAACAGCTCGTCACCCGCCCGGTGCTTGATCACCCCTGCCGCGCCCTGCTCCACGTAGTCCGCGATCACCTTGATGTGCAGGCCCTGGATCTCGTTGAGCTCCACCGCGCGGAACTTCTTGCTCGCGCGGCCGCCGTCGTCACGCGCCTCGACGAACCGCTCGGTCGGCAACGGGAACACGACCTGCGGCCCGATCTC
>JAPLLF010000362.1 GCA_026387715.1 Pseudomonadota bacterium | reverse complement strand
ACGCGCAGCGTGGGTCGGAGGCAAGGAGTCCTCGGGCATCTCGAACCGAATCACGCCTTGCCGACGCTGCGGCTCGGCAACCCGAGGCTTGCGGTTCTCGTCAGTCATCTCGCCGAGAACAAGACCAGCCGCTCCGGCTATGTCCGGAACCCGCTTCATTTCCCATTAATCGACACGTCTTCCGTCTTCCTCGTGCACGCGCGCATCGATCAGCTTGCCGCTCGTCGCGAGGATCGAGCGCGCCCCGGTGATCATCGGCTTGCCGCGGACGAGGCCCCAGCGATAGCCCTCGACGTGGGTCGCGGCGATCACGAGGACGACCTGCCCCTCCGGACCGAACAGGTAGAGCTCGCGCTCGCGGTGCGCACGCGGGCCGCCACGGCCGGTCACCATCGCGCAGCGGCCGATCATCATCACCTGCACGATCTGGCCGGCGGTCATCTCGCTCGTCTCGCCGCGCGCTACCCACGCGACGTCGCCACCCGTGCACGCGCCGGTCTGCTTCGCCCAGTCGTCGGGCGTCAGCTTGTCCTTGCGGTCGGCGACGGTCACCTGATCGCGGAACAGGATGCCGGAGCCCGCGAGCATCGGCATGCGGAACGCGTCGTCGTCGAAGTCACCCTCGGCGATGTCGTTGAACGTCGGGATCTGGACGCCGTCGACGGCCGGCAGCTTGGGGCCAGCCTTGAGCGTGAACGTGACGCGTTGCACGGTCGCGAGCGCCTCGAGGAACTTCTTCGCGCGGTTGGTGGCGTACTTCAGCTCGGGGCCGAGGACCTTGTCGCCCTCGGTGGCCGCGATCATCGCCGCGAACCCGGTGCCGGCGGCGGCGGGCTTCCAGTCCTTGGTGACGATGTCGTACGCGGCGTGCAGCGGGATCGACGTCTTCGCCGCGATCTTGGCGAACGCGGCGCGGTTGGCGCGCCACTCCGCCAGCGCCTTCTGCTTGCCCACCTCGAACGCCGCGACGTTCGTGGTCTCCGAGGTCGCGAACACCTGGACGTCGGCGATGCACAGGTCCTTGGTCTTGCCGCCCTCGGTCACCGCGCCGAGGCGCAGCTCGACGCCACGCAGCGGCCCGCTGGGTTGCTCGATCTCGACCTCCTGCCAGTCCGGCTTGTCCGCGAGCGTGACCTTCTTGTCGACGTTCCCGGGGAGCAGGCGGATGGTCACGTCCTTGGCGCGCGCGTTCTGCGCGAACGCCTCCTTGGTCTGCTGGCAGCCGTTGCGAACCTTGAGCTTGACCTTGGTGGTCCGGTCGAGCGGCGCGATGTCGACGCGCAACCACTCGCCCGCGCCGCTGCCGGGCGACGCCTCCACCCACGCGGTCGTCGCGTCGTCGTCGAGCACGTAGTTGGGGTGACCGAGCTCGGCGAACGGCGTCCACGCGCTCGGGTGGTACGAGCTGGCGTCCGCGTCGTTCGAGTACACGCGGCGCTCGGTGGGGGCGGCGGAGGCGACCGAGGCGAGCGCGGGGACGAGCAGCACGCTCAGGGCAACACGCAGGAGATCACGCATCAGAAGCCTCGACCGGAAAGAGGGAACGCCTATTCCCGCAGACGATACCGCGCGCGCGGCTATTCAGTGCGTGCGGCGCGGACCGCAAACGCTGGCGATCTGAGCCCAATCCTGGCCACCGAGGCCGAACGCCCGCAGCATCCCCGACAGCACCCGGCTCGTCGCCGCGACGTCGGCGCTGGCGCTGTGCGCGGCCGTGAAGCCATCGCCCACGAAGCGCTTGTGCGCGTGCTGGAGAGACCGCGGCTCGAACTGCTGCCACAGCCGGAGGGCATCGACGATCAGCTTGCCCCCGAGCTCGAGGGGGGGCTTGCCCAGCCGGGCGAGCTCGGCCTGCAGCATGTCGATGTCGAACATCACGTTGTAGCCGACGAACACCTCGACGTCGGCGAACGCCGCGACGATCTCGTCCACGACCTCGGCGAACGTCGGGCAGTCGGCGAGCTCGGCCATCGAGATGCCGTGGACGGCCTGGGCGGCCGGCTCGATCGCGACGGACGGCCGGATGCGCCAGACGCTGCGCTGCGCGTCCTCCCCCAGGCCGTGCTGGATGCACAGCTCGATGACCTGGTCCTTGCGGTGGTCGATGCCGGTGGTCTCGCAATCGAGCACGACCACGGCAACGCGGTCCGTAGACGGCTCGGCGCGGTAGGCGGTTGCTGCTTCCACACGACGACCCTACCCAAGCCGTCTGACACTCGGAATTGCCTCGGGATCGGCAAAGATCGCAAGCGATCGAATACGTTAGCTTTGTGAGGGATCTACATCCCTCCGGCGGACCGCCTCGGATTGTTCGGCTAGATTGCCAGCCGTGTCTGCGCCTCGGCTCCTGATCCTCGTCCTGATCGCCGGCTGCAAGGTCTCGGATCCCCCGCCGATCAGCACGGTCTGGACGGACGACTTCCAGCGCAGTTCCCTGGGGCCGACCCTCTACCCGAGCGGGGACGGCTACCGCGTGGTCGACGGCGTGCTCTCGGCCAAGGGTGCCCACAACCACCCCCTGTGGCTCCGCGCCAAGCTGCCTCGCAACGTCCGGATCGAGCTCGATTGCTGGTCCACCGAGGCGCGCGGCGACCTCAAGGTCGAGGTGTTCGGCGATGGCCGGTCGTTCGACCCCGACGGCAACCGCTACACCGCCACCGGCTACGAGGTCATTTTCGGGGGCTGGTACAACAGCAAGTCGATCATCGCCCGGCTGGACGAGCACGGCACCGACATGGCCGCGCGGACCGCCCCCAAGGTGATTCCCAATCAGCACTACCACTGGAAGATCGAGCGGACCGGCAAGACCATCCGCTGGTGGGTGACGCCCGCCGGGACACCACCCGTAGTCGAGCCGTTCCTGACCTATGACGATCCCCAGCCACTCGAGGGGCCCGGCCACGAGTACTTCGCGATCAACAACTGGGAGACCGACACCTGGTTCGACAACCTCGTGATCACCCCCCTCTGAGCTACAATCCTCGACGCTGGATCGATGGAGCAGTTCGGCAAATACACCCTGGTCAGGAAGATCGGCACCGGCGGGATGGCCGAGGTCTATCTCGCGCGGACCGCCCCCAAGGTGATTCCCAAACAGCACTACCACTGGAAGATCGAGCGGACCGGCAAGACCATCCGCAGGTGGGTGACGCCCGCCGGGACACCACCCGTAGTCGAGCCGTTCCTGACCTATGACGA
>JAPLLF010000670.1 GCA_026387715.1 Pseudomonadota bacterium | reverse complement strand
GGGAGCTCGCACGGCTGGCCGTCGCGCACGACGGTGGCGTGGACGGAGATCATCGCCTTGAGCTTGTCGGCGCTGGTCGCGGCGCGGCCCTCCTGGAACAGCTTGAGGCCGACGCTGAGCACGATCATCAGGACCATCATGGTGCCGGCGCGCGGGTCCCCGGTCGCGAACGACACGATCGCCAGGACCGCCAGCAGGATCACGAGGGGGTTGATCAGCGCGCGCCCGAGCAACGTCGTGACGTTGGGTCGCCGGTCGTGGACGAGCACGTTGGGGCCATGCTGGGCGAGTCGCGTCGCGGCCTCGTCCGCCGTCAGCCCGTCGGGGCGGGTCGCGAGGCGCTCGAACACGACCGCGGGCTCGAGCGCCGCGGTCTCCACCAGCAGCGGCGAGACCCGGATCTTCGACCGGTCGACCGGGCGCGCCGCGAGCACCGTCTTGGGGAGGATCAGGTGCATCGCGACCCTACAGTGGCCGGATCTCGTCGCCCGATCCAGCCGCGCGTCCTATCGTTACCTATCGTTGCGGGGGCGCGGTCTCCAGGATCGCCGCGCCGGCCGCGTCGGAGCACACGAGGATCGCGAACCGCTCGACGTCGTCGAGATCCGTCGTCGACAGCGACGCGTAGTCGAACCAGCCGCGCAGATCGGTGTAGCCGTCCTTGTAGAAGCTGACGGCGCCGCCGCGCTTGCGCGCGTAGACCTTCACGTAGGTCGCCGCCAGCGGCCCGTGATCGGACGCGCGCTGGACGCGCACCTGACCGTACTGGTGCGCGAGGTTGGTAGCGAGGTCGTTGGCGTAGTGCACCTTCGCCTGCCGGATGCCCGCGCCGACGCCCTCCACGACGACGTTCTTGCCGCGCAGCCCCGCGGCCCACGGGACGCGCTGCTCCCTGGGCAGCTCGCCCTCGAGCCGCTCGCGATGGCCGGGCTCGATGAACGAGAACCGCGACACGTCGCTGGCGACGAACGGCTGCCGCGAGAACAGCAGCTCGACGTCCATCTCGAAGTATCGCAGCTCGAGCCCGGTGACGTGCTGGCTCCGCACCAGGACGCCGTCCTTGTCGACGGCGAGCTCGAACGTGGGCTGCCTGGCGGCGGCCTCGGCGTGCTGCTGGTCGCGGCTCGTCGGGTCGATGATCTCCGGCGCGGCGTGGGTGTCGGCGACCTCGTCGAGCATGCCGAGCAGCGCCTCGAACCGACGGCGCCAGCGATCGACCGGCAGGTCGCGCCAGCGGCTCGCGAGCGCGCGGGCGCGGGCGGCGTCACCCCCGAGGCACGCCGCGTACGCCGCGAGGTAGTCGTGCTGCATCCGATCGGCCACGGCCTCCGGGTTCACCCGCGCGAGCGTCGCGAGCGTCTCCGCGTGGCGATCCTGCACGAGGAAGTACGCCGCGGCAGCGAGGAGATCCTCGCTGCTCGGCGTCGCGCGATGGGCGACGTGATCGAGGAAGCGTTGGTACTGGGCCGCGAAGCCATCGTTCAAGATCCGCAGCTTGCCGCCGAGGCGGTGCGCGCGCGCGTTGATGAGCGGGGCGTACTCGAGGTGCTCGTAGGCGCCGAACTGCTCGGCGTCGATCCCGAACGGCTCGACGATCGGGCCGGCCTCGAGGAGCCGCGCGCCGTTCGCCCGCAGCGCGACGCGCGTGCGGTCGCGGTCGCCGTGGAGGAGCGCGTAGCCCCACACGACGGGATCGAAGTGGTCGCGGCGCTCGAGCGCGGCGACGATCGTCGCGTACGCGGCGGCCGTGCGCAGCCGCCACGCGAGGCGCGTCAGATCGGTCGCCGCGAGGTTCGCGGTGGCGAGGTACGCCACCACGTCCTCGGTCGAGCCGTGCTGCGAGACGTGCGCCCACGAACGCGGATCGGGAGCCGCGCCGCCGGCGATGACCTCGAGCGCCCGCGTCGGCGCGGCGGCGACGATCACGCCCGCGCGGCTGACGTGCACCGGGAAGTGCGGGTAGAGACCGGGCGCGGGCACGTAGAACGCGTACTCGTGGCCGTGCGTGCCGTACGGCTCGAGCACGACGTCGATCGTGGTCGTCGGCTTCGCGCCGGCGACGGGCAGCGAGCCGCGCGGGATCTGGATCAGCGCGGCGATGCGCTGGCGCGAGCTCGACGGGTTGGCGAGCACGATCTGGCACGTGTAGACCACGCCGACCGCGAACGCGCCGTCGATGTACTTGTCGACCTGTTCGCCCGTCGACCAGTCGTAGCGATCGTCGGTGCGGACGAAGTTCTGCCCGACCACGAGCGGCGGGCCGCTCGCGACCAGCTCGCCGTCGACGAGCTGCGAGGTGCCGGCGAGCGCGTTGCCGGCGGCGACGATGGTCAGCCTGGGCCCGACCGCCTCGATCGCGTGCTTCGCCGGCACGAACGGGAGGTCGACGACCGCGAGGGCGCACATCGCCTCGGCGAACGACGTGGTGGCGAGGCCGAGCCACGGCGACAGGAACGCGCCCCCCTCGGCCGTGGTCCACGCGGCGAAGTCGCGCCACCAGCGGTTCGGCGCGACGTAGTCCGCGATGCCCTGCTGCGGCAGCAGGTGCCACCAGTTGTTCTCGGCGTACTCCTGCGTCTTGTCGGCGGCCCGGAACATCGGCCGCTGCGCCGCGCGCTGGAGGCGATCGCCGCCGAGGTCGTCGGGCGCGTCCTCCATCGCCACCTCCATGGCGACGTCGGCCTTCGCCTCGTCCTTGGACTCCTTCATCATCTCCCCGTCGTCCTCGGACCGCGCGCGAGACATCTTCTTGGACTTGGCGGGCGCCATCGCGCGATGCGCCATCGGCGCCGGCGCCGATGGGGGCGGGGGTGGCCCGCCGAACCCCGCGCCGAGCATCGCCGGCGCGGCCATCGAGGACAGCGCGTCGGCCTCGTCCATTCGCATCCGCATCGCCTCGCCCTGCGCGCCGGCGATGGTCTCGTCGCCATCGAGCGCCGCCGCGCCGAGCAGCGCGTCGATGAGGCGCGTGTCGCGGCCCGGGTCGGGCGGCAACATCGCGACCTGATCGGCGAGGATCCGCGCCACCGCGGGGCGCGCGAGCAGCCGTTGCGCGAGCAGCGCCCGCTCGATGGCGTTGAGCCGGAGCAGCTCGATCGGCTCGAGGAAGCGGATCAGGTCGGCGCCGAGCAGGTAGTGATCGACGAACGTCTTGGTCCGCTTGTGCGCGAGGTACGGCCTGACGACCCCGTCGAAGAAGTCGCGATCCTTGAAGTAGAGGAACAGATGGAGCTCGTGACACGCGTACTTGCTGTACAGCTCGCGGCGCTCGCCGTCGGGCAGGCCGTGCCAGCGGGTGACGAACGCGAACTCGCGCAGCGTCGGGTCGTCGCGCAGCGCGAGCAGGTACTGGTGGGCGCGCTCGACGCTGTCGATCAGGTGGACCTTGGCGGTCGCGAGATCGTCGATCACGAGCCGTTCGCCAGCGCGGAGCGGGAAGATCCGCTTGGCCTGGGTCGCGTGGCGCGCGGGATCGAGCGCGATCGACAGCCGCAGGTCGCGCGGGTCGAGCGGCGTCTCCGCGAGCTGCACGGTGCGCGTCACCGACCCCGCCGGATCGTCGACGACGATCGTCACGGTGGTCGCGCGCGCCAGGGCGGTCCGCGCGATCCGCACGACGCCGTGCTCGTCGGGCGAAAGGTTCGCGAGCGCGACGGGCGGCTCGGGAAGGAACGCGTAGCCGACGTAGGCGAGGTCGCCGCTCATCGCCGCCTGCGCCATGGGCCTGGGCATCGGCGCGGGCGCCGAGGCGTGCGGCGCCATCCGGCCGTACGCCTCGCCGGCGCTCGCGGTCTGGACGTCGGTCGTCGTCGTGCGGCGGGCCCACGGGTTGAGGAGCAGGCTCGGGCGCTCGAGCAGCAGCGTCGGATGGCGCGCGGCGTTGCGGCGCTCGAGGATGTAGCGGTACTCGTCGCCGAGCTCGCGCCCCGACAGGTAGAGCGCGCCGTGCGTGCGGTCCGGCCGGCGGGCCGCGGGCGACGGCGTCGTGCGCGCGATCGGCTCGACGAGCGCGGGCCGGAATCGCGTCGCGAGCACGTGCACGCGGGTGTGCTTGGTCGCCCCGCGCAGCGTCACGCGCAGGTCGTCCTGGACGTCGAGCGCCGCGATCGCCGGCGCGGGTCGGCGGGTGTCGACGATCTCGGCCGGCGTCACGACCGCCGTGCCGAGCTCGGGGCCCGCGTCGGCGATCGTGATGCGGACCGTGTGGCCGGGCGTGCGCAGCAGGTAGTCGCCCGCGGGCAGCCCGCGGATCGCCAGGCCCGCCTCGAGCGGCTCGATCGTCACGTCGACGAGGGCGTCGCGGGCTGGCACGTTGGCGCGCAGCTCGACGAGCGCCAGGCGGGCGAGGGTGTCGGCGGCGGTCCGCGTCGCCGGCAGCGGCACGACGACGTCGCGGCCGGTGGGGAGCTGCACGATCTGCCGGATCTCCGGATCCTCGAGCTCCCAGGTCTGCGTGGTGCCGAGGGTCGCCGTGATCCGGATGGCGCCGGGGAGTCGTCCGAGCTCGATGCGACCGTGGTCGTCGGTGGCGAGCTCGTAGTTGTGCTGCATGCGGGACCAGCGGTGCACGACGCTGACCGTGATCGGGCGGCGGGCGCGGGGCTCGCCCGTCTTGCCGAGCGCGGAGATCACCCAGCCGGCGTCGGTGTGCGCGAGGTAGAGCGCCTCGGTCGCGACGGTGCCGTCGATGCGCGCGACCTCGCACGTGATCGTGCGCGCGAGCGCCTCCTCGCGATGCTCGCTGATGACCTTGACGGAGCCCCGCAGCGCGAGCGCGACGTGGGCGATGTCGTCGCCCATCTGCCACTCGAGGATGGCGGCCTGCCCGTCGACGAGCGTCAGGGGCTGGGAGCGCGTGGTCGCGACGCCGGCGCGATCCGTGAGCGTCACGTCCCAGGTCGGGCGCTCGAGGAGCTCGAGCGACGCGGCCTGCCCGGTGCAACGCAGCGCGACGCGCGCGAGCGCCCGCGCGGTGCGACCGGCGACCAGCGCGCTGCGATCGAGCACGACGTTGGCGTCGAGCTCGTAGGTCTCGCGCTGCAGCTCGAGGTGCTGCACGGTCGCGACGTCGCTCGCCGCGAGCAGCATCGGGGTCCGCGCCGGCGCCGTGGAGAACGGGACGACGAACGAGGCGCGGGCGTCGGGCACGTACTCGCGTCCACCGATCCATGCGCGTGCGTCGGGGCGTAGCGCGCCCCGCTCGTCGACGATCGTCACCACGTGGCCGGCGGCGCCGATCCGGGCGACGTGCCGCAGGCGCCCCTTGTAGATCACGACGCGACTCGACTTGCCGTTGCCGATCAGGTCGACGATGTACGTGCCGGGGCGCGCGCACGCGGGCAGCTCGATACGCCGACGGACGCGCCGCACGGGCGCCTCGGTGAACCGCAGGAGCTCCTCGTGGCTCGCCGCCAGCCCGTCGAGATCGAGATCGGTCGACACCTCGCGCTTCGCATGCTGGTAATAGGCCAGCGGGTCGACGCGGAACACCTTGACGACGAGCTCGGCGACGTTCTTGACGTCGACCTCGAGGGCGACGGGCGCGGCCTCGGCGAACGCGGTCGGCACGTGCGGGACCCAGGCGATCTCGACGCGCTCGCGCAGCGCCGCGGCGCGGGCGGGGCCGAGCACGAGCGTCGCCTGCTCGCCGCCGGGCGCGCCGCGCAGGAGCTTGCTGGTCGCGAGCTCGAGCTCGAGCCACGTGCGATAGAAGTACCGCGCCCAGCGCTCGGGGTCGGTGCCCGCCGTCGCGGCGCGGTGAAGCAGATAGCGCACCAGCTCCTCGTCATCGCCGGCCAGCGGCAGGCCGGTGATCGCGCGGTAGTCGGCGTGGAGCTGCGCGATCTCCTCGCTCTTGACGTGCGTGATCCAGCTCGGCGCGAGGTACCCGGCCGCGCGCGGGAGCGCGAGGTAGGCGTCGACGAGCGCGCCGTCGAGCTCCGCGGTGGAGCGGCGCCGGGCGGTGTCGAGTGCGTGCCACAGCACGTGGGCCTTGAGCGAGTTGAGCGACGCTGGCAGCGGCGCGACGAACGTCCACAGGTCGGCGAGGTAGCGCGCGCGCTCGTCGCGATCGAGCTCGAGATCGACGCGCGCGTGCGGCCGCATCCGGCGGACGACCGCGCCGACCCAGGCGTGCGTCTCGCGCAGCTTCGGCCGCAAGCCGACGAGCTGCTCGAGCTGCGCGCGCGTCAGGGCGTCGTGGATCGCGAGCGTGCCGAACGCGCCGCTCCCACGCTGGTCGAGCTCCTCGGCGATCAGCGCCACGACGCGGTCGTCGTTGACGTACGGCAGGCGCGTCAGCAGGACCCGCCGGCGCGTGCTGTCGAGGCTCCGGCCGACGAGCTCGAGCAGGCCCTCGTCGGTGACCTGCGAGAGGCTGGCGTCGTAGTCGTACGCGGTCTGCAGGCACGCGTCCGGCGCGAAGCCGTCGTCGGCGATCCTCGTCGGGCGCGTGGGGTCGATCGAGGCGACCTCGGCCTCGTGCCAGTGGTTGATGCCGAGCCAGTCGCGGACAGCCTCGGCGGTGGTCCCGTCGGTGGCGAGCCGGTGGAGGTGCTGGCGCGTGCGGAGCTGGTGGTAGCGCGCCGTGTGCCCGTGGCGGTCGGGCCACGTGCGCAGGATCTCGTCGGCCTCGTCGAGCGCGCCCCGGTGCATCGCGGCGACGCCGCGGTAGTAGTCGTGATCCTCGCTGCCCGGGAGCAGCTGCGCGAGGGCGGCGGGGCGGTCGTTGGCGAGGGCGAGCGCTTCGAGGATTTCGAGATCCATTCGGGGAACGTAGCGTGTATGGTCCGCGCCATGTTTCGGACCACGCTGATCGTCGTTGCGCTCGCTCTGGGAGTGACTGCTGCCGATGCCAGGACGCCGACGGCGAAGACGGCGAAGACGGCGACGACGGCGAAGGCGACGACGGCGACGAAGCCAAAGGCGAAGACGGCGCCGAAGAAGACGGCGACGAAGAAGACCGCAGCGACGAAGAAGTCGGGCAAGAAGGCCGCCGCGCGCACCACGAAGAAGCAGCGCGACTCGCGGGTCCCGACCCGGTCGACCGCCAGCAACATGCCGCGCGGCTGGGTGTGGCCGCCCAGCAAGCCGATGGTCGCCTCCGGCGCCGCCTGCGAGCAGAAGCTCGACGAGCTGGCCGTCACCTGGAAGCCCGCGGAGCGCGAGGGCCACATCGTGGCGCCGATCACCTCGGCGCCGATGACGTTCGGCGGCGTCCGCTACACGCCGATCTACGGCTCGGGCGTGCGCAAGATGGATTGCCACCTCGCCGTCGCGCTCACGCAGTTCGGCCAGGAGCTCGCCAACCTCGGCGTCCGCGAGGTCCACTACGGCAGCATCTACCGGTGGTCGAAGGTCCGCGTCGGCGGCCAGACCAAGAACATGCTGTCGCGCCACGCGCTCGGCCTCGCGATGGACATCGTGTCGTTCACCGACGATGCCGGCCGCACCGCGTACGTCGCCAAGGACTACAAGAAGGATGACGCGTTGCTGCTGTCGGTCGAGCGCGCGGTGAACGCGAGCGGACACTTCCGGCTGCTGCTGACGCCGAAGAACGACCCGATCTCGCACAGCGATCACTTCCACCTCGAGGCGAACCCCGACTTCTCGGCGACGGCCGCGACGACCACGCCGGCGGTGCCGGTGCCGGCGTCGGACGACGGCCTGCCGACCGAGGACGACGACGTCGAGTCGCCGCTGCCGCCGACGCCGACGCCGACCCCGTGAAGCGCGTCGCGCTGGCCGCGTTCGTCGTCGCCTGTGATCCATCGGGCAGCGCCAGCTCGCCCGACGCCACGTTGGACAGCACCATGGGCTGCGATCTCCCCGCGCTCGCCGCGCCGTGGCTCGCGCCCGAGCTGCACGACGCGATCGGCGCGCTGGCGGTCCCGCGCGCGACCATCAGCGAGCGGAGCGCCGCGCGCACGTGGCTCGCGCAGCGGTTGACCGCGCTCGGCTGGAGCCCCGAGGTGCAGAGCTACGCCGGCGGCGCCAACGTCGTCGCCACGATCCCGTCGACGACCGGGAGCACGGACCAGCTCATCGTCGGCGCGCACTTCGACACCGTCGCCGGCAGCCCCGGCGCCAACGACGACGCGAGCGGGGTGGCGGTCGTGCTCGCGGTCGCGCACTACCTCGCCGACACGCCGTGTCGGACGCCGAACGTCGTCGTCGCGTTCTTCGATCAGGAGGAGGGGCTGTTCGGGAGCCGCGCGCTCGCCCAGCGGCTCGTCGCCGACGGCGCCGTGGTGCGCGCCGTGCACACGGTCGATCAGGTGGCATGGGACGGCGATCACGATCGCGTGATCGAGCTCGAGCAGCCGACCTCAGCCCTCGCCGCCGCCTATCGTGCCGCGGCCGAGGTGGTCGGCGTTCCGGTCTCGGTGGTCGGTACCGGCGGCACCGATCACGTGTCGTTCCGCGACGAGGGCTTCCCGGCGATCGGGATCACCGAGGAGTACGCGGGCGGTGACACGTCGCCGTACCGGCACACGGCCCAGGACACCGCCGCGACGGTCGACGAGGCCTACCTCGCGCTCGCGACCCAGCTCGTCGCGCACGTGATCACATCAGCGACCCGGTGACCTTGATCGCGGACGCGACGCCGGCGACGTCGATCACCACGTACTGATCGCCGTCGGCGGAGACCACCCCGCGGGGGCGGCCGGGCCGCGCGAGCGCGACGTGCCCCTTCTCGTCGCGGAACACCGTGACGTCCGCGTGCGTCGCGTCGTCGTATGCCGTGAACGCGACGTAGCCGACCTCGGGGAGGTCGTGGCGGACATACGAGCGGTGCGCCAGCGGCTGCTTCGTCGCCGCGAGCCAGGCGCGGTCGACGATCGAGGCGTCGCGACCGTCGCGCGCGGGTGCCCACGCCAGGCCGGTGTGCACCCCGGCGACGGCGAGCGCGAACGGCTCGTCCGCCTGCGGGAGCTCGACCGCGGCGACCTGCTGGCCGTCGGTCGTCCAGTCGTGCGTGAGCAGCACGGCCTTCGACGTCTCGACCTGCGCCGTGCCGTGCTCGCCGATCAACGTCAGCTGCCACGGCGAGGTCAACGCCGGCAGCTCGGCGACCGACGTCGCGTCGTAGCTCTGCGGCTCGAGCATGCGGAACGCGACGTCGGTGCGCGCGTCGCGCCCGGTGATCACGAACGCGCGGGCGCCCGCGCGGGTGTCGTGGGTGACGACGCGGAACACGTGGAGCTGGGGGACGTAGCCGCCGCACGCCTCGGCCGGGTTCGGCGCGAGCGACGTGAGGCCGGCGAGGGAGACGAGC
>JAPLLF010000580.1 GCA_026387715.1 Pseudomonadota bacterium | reverse complement strand
GCAGCACCACCAACTCCTGCGTGACGGCGGTCTCGTAGCGCCCGGCCCACATGAGGCCGTCGCGGGTGCTGAAAAAGGCGCGCCAGAGGCGTTTCATCTGAATTCCGGTTCAGGATTGATCAAAGTCTAGCACGGCCTCATGGAGAGGAGCATTGCACAGCAATGCGTCTCGAACCATGGAGGCCGCCCCATCCTTCGAGACGCAGGCTTTGCCTGCTCCTCAGGATGAGGCGGAGATAGTGTCGTAACGAATTACTGCTTCGGAATGTTGGCGGCCTCGATGACCGCGCCCCACTTCTTGATGTCGTCGTTGAGGCGGCCCGCGATCTCGGCCGGTGTCGAGGCCTTGGCTTCGATGCCGAGTTCCAGGAGCTCGCCGCCGCGGCGAGCGCGAGGATCCGCACGCTCGGCGACGAAGCCGTGGAGATCGCGCGCCGCCACAACGCGCCGTTGCTCGAAGCGTACGCCGCGTGGATCGCATCGCGCGCCTGATGTACTAGGATCCGTCCGTGGTCGACGACTGGGACGAGGACACGACGGCGACCGACGGCATCGATGCCGCCACGATGGCCAAGCGCCGGCTCGCATCGCTCACCGCGCTGACCGGCGGCTCGACCGGCAAGATCTTCCGCGTCGGGAAGGGCCGCTCGTTGATCGGGCGGGCCCAGAAGGCCGAGGTCCGGCTGATGGACGACGGCGTGTCCCGCAACCACGCCAGCGTGCGCTTCGAGGGCGAGGACCTGTGGCTCGACGACATGGCGAGCCGCAACGGGACGTTCGTCAACGGCGAACGTCTCACCGAGCCGAGGCGGCTCGTCGAGGGCGACAAGATCCAGATCGGCCGCACGACCGTGCTCCGGTTCGGATACCACGACGAGCACGACGACAACTTCACCGAGAACCTCGTGTCGTCGGCGCTGCGCGATCCGCTCACGCGCCTGTTCAACAAGCGCTACCTCCTCGATCGGCTCGACAGCGAGCTGAAGTTCGCGCAGCGCCATCACACCGCGGTGTCGCTGATGCTGCTCGATCTCGATCACTTCAAGGTGATCAACGACACCTACGGCCACCTCACGGGCGATGCGGTGCTCAACAACCTGGCGCTCGTGCTCCAGAAGACCGTGCGCAACGAGGACGTCGTCGCCCGCTTCGGGGGCGAGGAGTTCGCGATCGTGCTGCGCGCGATCCCGCTCGACGCCGCCTATCAGCTCGCCGAGCGCCTGCGCATCGTGATCGAGAAGACGTCGACGACCGATCAGCACGGCCGGAGCGTCGTGGCGACCGCCTCGATCGGCGTGGCCGGATACCCGGCGCAGAAGCTCGAGACCGTCACCGCCCTGATCGAGGCCGCCGACCAGGCGCTCTACCGCGCGAAGCGCGAGGGTCGGAACCGCGTCGCCCGCCGATCGATCTCGCCCGGCCCCAGCTGACCGGATCGTGAAATTTGGCCGGATCGATCCGCGTTGCTAGGGTCGGGTATGCGCCTCCTCCTCGTCGCCACCGCCGTGTTCGCTTGTTCGGGTGACGACGGCCACAAGCAATCCACCCTGCCCGGCCCGACGACGGTCGTGGTGACCCCGGCGAAGCCGCCGATGCCACCCGTGGTGCCGGTGGCACCGCCCGCCGCCGGGGCCGCGCCGCTCACCGAAGACATGGCCGCGCCCTACTTCACGACCGGCGATGCCGGCAACGGCGTGCGGCTGTTCGGACTCGAGCGCTGGCTCGACGCGCGCACGGATCTCGCCGCGGCGCGGACGCAGACGAAGGATCCGGCGGCCATCGCACGCCTCGAGTTGCTGCTCGGGCTCGTCGAGGAGCGGCTCGAGAACTACACCACCGCCGTGCCGCACCTCGCGGCCGCCAGGGCGGGCCTCCCGCTGCTGGCGGACTACGTGACCTACCACCTCGCGCTCGCGACCTACCTGTCGCACGGCAGCGGCAGCAAGGCGCTCGCGGCCGCGGTCGATCGCGCGTCGATCGTCGGTGCCGAGGCCGAGAT
>JAPLLF010000092.1 GCA_026387715.1 Pseudomonadota bacterium | reverse complement strand
CGACCTGACCTTGCTGTGGCGCCGCATCGACGTGCCCCCATCGACCCACGCATCCGAGGCGACCGCCACGTACACGCCATGACCCGCGCGCTGCTCGTCCTCGTGGTGTTCGCGGCGTGTCGATCGAACGACGAGCCGAAGCCCAGCATCGCGCCGATCGTCGGCGAGGACGACACCTGCGACCCGACCACGCCCAAGGTCTGCGTCGGCCCCGACGTCGTCGCGTGCGAGAAGGACGGCCACCTCGGCCGCCGCCTGCGCGCGTGCCACGACGGCTGCAAGAGCGGCCGGTGCAAGCGGACCTGCGACGACGACGAGACCAAGCTCGTCTACGTCGTCGACTCCGCCAACGATCTGCTCCGGTTCGACCCGCGCAAGCTCCCCGGCGACCCGTTCACGCTCGTCGGCAAGCTCGGCTGCGACGACTACGGCTCGCCGTTCTCGATGTCCGTCGACCGCGGCGGGTTCGCGTGGGTGGTCTACGACAGCGGCAGCCTGTTCAAGGTGTCGATCGATGACGCGACCTGCGAGCCGACGAAGTTCCGCCCGGGCACGCTCGGCGCGCGGACGTTCGGCATGGGGTTTGTCACCGACAAGGCCGGCTCCAAGGACGAGCACCTCATGCTCGCCAAGAACGACTACTCGCACGAGCTCGTCGCGATGGACACCGACGACAACCTGTCGACGATCACGCTCGGGCGGATCACCGCCGCCGAGCTCCAGAACCCCGAGCTCACCGGCACCGGCGAGGGCCGGCTGTTCGGGTTCTACCCGGTCGACTACGGCACCTCGTTCGTCCAGGAGATCGATCGCAGCTCGGGGGCACCGCTGGGCGATCCGTGGACGCTGGGGACGGCCCCGCTCGGCGACATCAGCGCCTACGCGTTCGCCCACTGGGCCGGCGCCTTCTACATCTTCGCGACCATCGACGGGAACAACAACGTCTACGCGGTCGATCGCGTCTCCCGGAAGTTCTCGCTGGTGCGCGAGCACACGCCCTACCGGGTGACCGGCGCCGGGGTGTCGACCTGTGCGCCCGAGCGCGACGCCAGCCATCCCTGACGATTCCGGACCTGAAGTCAGACCAGGTTGGTAGGACTACGACGTGGATCCCACCGCTGTCCTGCGCGACGTCTTCGGGCATGCCGCGTTTCGCGGCGGCCAGCGCGAGGCGATCGACGCGGTGCTCGCGGGCCGCGACGCGCTCGTCCTGCAGCCGACCGGCGCGGGCAAGAGCGCGTGCTACCAGGTGCCCGCGGTCGCGCTCGCGCGCGCGGGCCACGGCACGACGATCGTCATCTCGCCGCTGATCGCGCTGATGAACGACCAGGTGCGCGCGCTCGTCGGACGCGGCGTCGCCGCCGCCGCGCTGCACAGCCAGCTCGACGACGACGATCGGCTCGAGACGCTGCGCCGGCTGATGGCCGGCGAGCTCGAGCTGCTCTACCTGTCGCCCGAGCGCGCCGTGCTCGACGGGTTTCGCCGGCTGCTCGGCCGGGCGCGCGTCGCGCTACTCGCGATCGACGAGGCCCACTGCGTCAGCCAGTGGGGCCACGACTTTCGCCCCGAGTACCTGCGGCTCGGCGAGCTCCGCGAGATCTGCGACGGTCCGGCGATCCCCATGATCGCGCTGACCGCGACCGCCACGCCGCGCGTGATGGCCGAGATCGCCAGCTCGCTCGAGCTGCGCACGCCGGTCACCGTGCGCGGCGACTTCCACCGTCCGAACCTCGCGTTCGAGGTGATCCACGTGCCGCCCGGCCGCGGCGAGGAGACCCGGCTGGCCGCGATGATCGCGGCGCTCGAGCGCCTCGGCCTGCGCGATCAGCGGGATCGAAGCACCGGCCGCGCGATCATCTACTGCGCGACGCGCAAGACCGCCGAGACCGTCGCCGATCACCTCAAGGCCGCCGGCTTCGCGGCCGGCTACTACCACGCCGGCCGCACCGCGCGCGCTCGCGACCGCGCGCAGACCGGCTTCTCGCTCGGTCGTACGCGCGTGCTCGTCGCGACCAACGCGTTCGGCATGGGCATCGACTACCCGGACATCCGCGCGATCGTGCACTACCAGGCGCCGGGCTCGCTCGAGGCGTACTACCAGGAGGCAGGGCGTGCCGGCCGCGACGGCGATCCGAGCACGTGCCTCCTGCTGTTCGGCCGCGGCGACCTGATGACGCAGCGGCGCATCTCCCAGTCCAACAGCTCGAGCGCCAAGGTCGAGGCGCGCCGCGAGGAGGCGCTCGCCGCCGTCGGCCGCTACGCCAACGCGTGGACCTGCCGCCAGCAGATCCTGTGCGCGCACTTCACCGGCACCGAGGACCACGCCGCGTGCACCACGTGCGACGCGTGCCGCGATCCGCAGGGCGCCAGCATCGAGCCGCTGCCCGCACCCGCCGCCGCGCTCGACGACGCGAGCGCCCAGATCATCCTCGCCGCGATGACCGCGCACGACCGCCCCGTCGGCAAGGGCAACCTCGCCAAGGCGCTGCGCGGCTCGCAGGCCAAGCCGATCGTGATCCAGGGCCTCGTTCGCCTGCCGCAGCACGGCGCGCTCGCGAGCGCCTCCGAGGACGCGATCGTCGCGACCATCGATCGGCTTGTCGCCGATCTCCGCCTCGTCCGCAAGGGGCGCAAGTACCCCATGGTCGCCCTGCCCGGCCCGCCCAAGGTCACGCGCACCACCTACGCGCGGCGTGGCCGCGACGGCACCAGCACCTCGAGCATCACCGTCGAGCTCGATCGCTACCGCCGATCGATGGCGCGCAAGCTCAAGTGGAAGGCGTACATGGTGTTCCAGAAGGCCACCATGGTCGCGATCGACGAGAAGCGCCCCGACTCCCTGCTCGCGCTCCAACGCATCCCCGGCCTCGGCCTGAGCCGCATCGAGCGGTTCGGCGCCGACGTGCTCGCGATCGTGAAGCGCTACACCGTCAGCTGACGGACTCGAGCCAGCGGCTCACTGCCGTGACCGCGACATCCTGCGAGGTGGTCGACGAATTTTTGCGTGGTGGGATCTCCACCGAACATTCACGGAGGACTCCGTTTTGGCCTGCCTGGTATTGGAGAATTTTCGACTCCTCCCTATGGTGAAGTCCTCGAGCGAGGGTCGCTCGATGGTTTGACCTCGGAGGTCTTGATGGAGTTAGGTTTTGTGGCGCCCGATCATTCGAGGTGCCTTGTCGCATTGGTCGACCATGATCAGTAGTGATTCGCCGTCCATCAACGATGGCTACGATGCGTGGTTCACGTCGCTGACCGGATTTCCACCTCATCCATGGCAATCGGAGGTAGCGAGCGAGTCTCGATGCATCGATCGGCTGCTGAGAATCCCGACCGGATTCGGCAAGACGGCGGGGACCGTACTGTCCTGGGTCTGGCATCGCGCCATGCAAAACGACGAGCGCTGGCCACTCCGGATCGTGTTCTGCTTGCCGATGCGTGTTCTGGTCGAGCAGACCGAGATCGCGATTCGAGGTTGGCTCGAGCGCGCGGGCCTGATCAACACCGTTGGACTCCATGTCCTCATGGGTGGCGTCGAGGCCCAGCCCTGGGCGCTGGATCCCGAACGGCCTGCGATCCTGGTCGGCACCCAGGACATGTTGTTGTCCCGCGCACTCAATCGTGGCTACGGCGCAGCGCGCGGTCGTTGGCCCATGGAGTACGGGCTCCTCAACGTCGACACCTTGTGGGTGATGGACGAGGTGCAGATCATGGGCGTCGGGCTCGCAACTTCCGTCCAACTCGCCGCGTTTCGCAACGCCGAGCAGCGGGCAGGTCGGATGCCGCGGGCGACAGCGTGCTGGTGGATGAGCGCGACCCTGCAGCCCAGGTGGCTCGAGACCGTCGACTTCGAGGCCGAGGCTCGAGTGCTCGCAGGTGACCTCGTCTCGATCCCTGCTGCACTTCGTGTGGGAGGCTTGTGGGAGGTCTCGAAGTCGGTCGACCACGAGCCGAGTGTGGCAACACCCGACGAGGTAGCGCAGCTCGCTGCCGCGCGGCATCAGGTGGGGGCGCTGAGTCTCGTCGTGGTCAACACGGTGAGGCGCGCGATTGAGGTCCGTGAAGCACTGGCGCGGCGCTATGCCCCGAAGGGCAAGCGTCCCGCCGGCGACGCGCCAGAGCTCTGCCTCGTCCACAGTCGGTTTCGTGGCGCCGAGCGAGCACGCTGGGCCAAGGAGTTCCTGTCTCGTGAGGCGCAGCGTGGCACGGCCGGGCGAATCATCATCGCGACCCAGGTGATCGAGGCAGGTGTCGACATCTCCGCACAGCTCCTGATCACCGATCTCGCGCCATGGCCGAGCCTCGTCCAGCGGTTCGGACGTGTCGCGCGCTATGTGGGTGAGACGGGAACTATCGTGGTTGTCGGCCCGCCGCCCGCCGACGACAAGGCGGCGTTGCCATACAACGCCGCCAATCTCGCAGCCTCCGCGGCAGCGATTGCACGCCTCCGACAGCAGGGTCTCGACGGTGCACCCCGAGGACTCGAGGCCTTCGAGGATCACCTGCGTGCAGACCACCCAGAGATTCTGGCCGGACTCTATCCGTACGAGCCTGGACAGGTCTTTCGTCGTACCGATCTCGACGAGCTGTTCGACACGACGCCCGATCTGTCCGGAAGCGATCTGGACATCAGCGTCTTCATCCGCGCCGGGGAAGAGCGTGATGTCAGCGTGTTCTGGCGGACCGTCGACGAGGATCGGATTCCCGGACGAGCCCTTGCACCCCGTCGTGAGGAGCTATGTCCAGTTCCCGTCCACGAGCTCCGAGAGTGGTTCAAGAAGTTCAAGAATCCCGACGACCGCCCACTCGTGCTGGACTACATCGACGGGGTCTGGCAACGACGATCGCCCGAACGAATCGTGCCCGGAATGACCGTCCTGGTCGCCTCGCGACTGGGAGGCTACGACCTCTCACTCGGCTGGTCACCAAATTCTGCGCAAGCGAACGCGGTGGTCGCGCCCGTCGTCGCACAGGATCTGTTCACCCAGACAGCCGAGGTGGAGGACAGTGACGATCTGTCGATCGCACCCTGGAAATCGATCGCCAGCCATGGACGCGAGGCACGCGACCTGGTCCGCACGATCGCAGGGGAACTGGGACTGTCCGCAGACCTGGTGGCGTGTCTCGAGCTGGCCGCGCGCTGGCATGACGCCGGCAAGGCCCACGATGTCTTCCAGCGAGCGATTCGTGATGCCGCTCGGGTCGCGGACGGAATGCTGGATCGGCGAGATCTCGCCAAGGCACCGGACAACGCCTGGGTACGACCGAGCCCTTATCCCGACCGACCCGGCTTTCGGCACGAGCTCGTCAGCACCCTCATGCTCTTCGAGGTTCTGCGTCGAACCCAGGCCGATCATCCCGCGCTGCTGGGTGGCGCTTTCGAGGTGCTCGCCGCGATCGGCATGAAGGCCGACGCTGTGGCACCCGAGGACGTGATCGCGCCTGCGCATCCCCTGGCGCGCGAGCTCGTCGCGTTGACCACAGAAGAGTTCGATCTCGTGGCGTGGCTGGTTTGCACGCACCACGGCAAGGTGCGAACGAGCTGGTCGAGCACCGTGCTCGACCAAGACAAGGGGCACGGCGGGATTCACGGGGTGACCGATGGTGACCACATCGCGGCCCTCGCGTTGGTGACCACCACCGATGAGGTCGCGAACCTGCCCCGCACCGAGCTCTCGCTCGGGCTGGCAGCGCTCGGCATCGGGACCCGCTACGGACGGAGCTGGACCGAGCGCGCGAGTCTCCTGGCCGAACGCGTCGGCTGCTTTCAGCTCGCCTGGCTCGAGGCCATCCTGCGCACCGCGGACGTGCGGTCCTCGATGCTGAGCACGAAGGATCCACTCCTGTGACCCTCCACGTTCACCGACTCGATGGCTGTGCGCCTGTGCCACTGGCGCACTATCTGAAGGCGATTGGGATCTTGAGGCTCGTCGCCGAGCAGGCGGATCCGGAGGCCCGTGGCTTCTGGCAGGACGAGCGGTTCGTGCTGGTGACCAGCCTCGATCGCACCGAGCTATCACGGTTCTTCCTGGAGGCGTATCAGCCAACCCCGATGGTGGCACCGTGGAACGGCGGCAGCGGGTTCTATCCGAACGACAACACCGATGCCTTCGCACCACTGTTGAGGACAGACGCAGTTCGGTTCGCAGGATTTCGTGCCGCGCTCCAATCGGGTGGGGAACTCGTCGGGAATCGAGAGAGGAGCCCCAAAGACGAGGCGAAGGCGGCCATGGTCGAGGCTTGTCGGGGACTGTGGAGCGGAGGTCAGCTGGCGTGGTTGAACGCCGCTGCGGTGATGGCTGGGGCAGAGGTCAGGTACCCAGCGCTGCTCGGAACGGGGGGCAACGATGGC
>JAPLLF010000103.1 GCA_026387715.1 Pseudomonadota bacterium | reverse complement strand
GCAGATCCTTCATCGCCTGCACGATCCACACGTCGACGCCCGGGAGCTCGCCGCGCGACGGATAGATCACGGGATCCCACACGACCGGCGCGTCGGTCGCCGCGAGGCACCGCGCGAGCTCGCGCGCGATCGCGCCCGAGCCGAGCATGCCGATCTTCACCGCGCGCACCTGGACGTCGGCCAGCAGGACGTCGAGCTGCTCGCCGACGAGCTCGGCGTCGACGACGTGGCCGCCCGACACGCCCGTGGTGTTCTGCACGGTCAACGTCGTCACCACGCCGCACGGCCGCCCGCCGAGCTCGTGGATCACGAGGGCGTCCGCGAGCAGCCCCGCGCCGCCCGAGGGATCGAGCCCCGCGCACACCAGGACGTCCCGACGATCGCGCACGATCACCCGTCGAACGCGGCGAGGCCGGTGACGTCCTGGCCGACGACGAGCGTGTGGATGTCGTGCGTGCCCTCGTAGGTGTAGACCGACTCGAGGTTCAGCATGTGACGCCCGCACTGGTAGTCGTCGGTGACGCCGTTCGCCCCGAGGATGTCGCGCGCGTCGCGGGCGATGTCGCGCGCGATCGACACGTTGTTACGCTTCGCGAGCGAGATCTGCCCCGCCTGCAGCCGATCGCTCTCCTTGAGCCGACCGAGCCGCAGGCACAGGAGCTGCGCCTTGGTGATCTCCGAGACCATGTCCACCAGCTTCTGCTGGACGAGCTGGTAGCCGGCGATCGGCCGCGAGAACTGCACCCGGTCCTTCGCGTAGGACAGCGCCTCGTCGTAGCAGGCCATCGCCGCGCCGACGACGCCGTAGCAGATCCCGAACCGGGCCTGCGTGAGACAGGACAACGGCCCGCGCATGCCCGCGACGCCAGGCAGGAGCGCGTCCTCCCCGACCACGCAGTCCTCGAGGTGGAGCTCGCTGGTGATCGACGCCCGCAGCGACCACTTGCCGTGGATGTCGCGCGCGGTGAAGCCCGGCGTCGTGGTCGGCACGAGGAAGCCGTGGACTTTTCCCTCGAGCTTCGCCCACACGAGGGCAACCTGCGCCACCGAGCCGTTCGTGATCCACCGCTTGGTGCCGTTCAAGCGATAGCCACCCGGCACGCGGGTCGCGGTGGTCAGCATGCCCGACGGGTTCGAGCCGAAGTCGGGCTCGGTGATCCCGAAGCAGCCGATCACGCGCCCCGCGGCCATCTCGGGCAGGTAGCGCTGCTTCTGCTCCTCGGAACCGAACGCCCAGATCGGGTACATCACGAGCGAGCTCTGCACCGAGCAGAACGACCGGATGCCGGAGTCGCCGCGCTCGAGTTCCTGGCAGATCAGGCCGTAGGCCGTCGGGGTCACGCCGGCGCAGCCGTAGCCGGTCAGCGACGAGCCGAGCAGGCCGAGCGAGCCGAACACCGGGATCAGCTCGTGCGGGAAGGTGCCGGCGGTGAAGTGCTTGCCGATGCCCGGCATGACCTTGGTCGTCACGACCTCGCGCACGGTGTCGCGGATCAGCCGCTCGTCGTGGGTGAACAGCTCGTCGATCGCGTAGTAGTCGAGTGCAGCGTAGGTCATGAAACTAGGTCCCTCCGACCCAGCCGGTATACTCGCGTCGTGGGCTCGTCGGCAATTGTACGTCTCGTCTTCGTTGGAGCGCTGAGCATCCTCGGATCGTCGGTCGCGGCCGCCTCACCCGCGACCGAGCTCGGCGACGCGTACCGCGCCTACGACCAGGGCGACCTCGTCACCGCCGCGGCGATCGTCGGCAAGCTCGACGACCGCCAGCTGCACGCCGACGACTACGCGCTGTGGCTGCGCGGCATGATCGCGCTGCGCACCGGCGACGGGCGCACGGCGACCACGACGTTCCGCGCGCTCGGCAAGCGCGGGTCGAGCCGGTACGGCGCCCAGGTCCCGTGGCGCCTCGCCGATGCGGCGTGGGTCAGCGGCGATCGCGCCGAGGCCGCCCGCGCCTACGCCAAGCTCGTCGATGGCAAGGACGCCGGCAGCGTCGGCGACGTCGGCACGGCCCGGTTCCGGATCGCGCAGGCGCGGACCGGCAAGGCCGCGCAGGTCGCGTATCGCGCGATGGCGATCGCCCATCCGTCGCATCCGCTCGCCGGCCGCGCCGAGGCGGCGCTGACGACGCCGTTCTCCGCCACGGAGCGCCTCGCGCGAGCTCGGAACCTGACCGAGGCGCACCAGTGGGACGAGGCCATCGCGGAGCTGGCGCTCGTCGACGCGCCGGCCGACAGCGAGCTCGCGCGTCAGCACGACTACTGGCTCGGCATCACGCTGTTCAAGATGCGGCGACGCTACGCCGACGCCGGCGATCTGCTGCTGAACGTCTACGCCAAGCTCGGCGGCAACGAAGCCGAGGCGATGTTCCATGGTGCTCGCGCGCTGTCGCGGGCCGACCGCGATGACGAGGCGATCACCTGGTACCGCAAGGTGGTCGCGAGCTACCCGCACACGGCGTACGCGGAGGAGGCGCAGTATCTGTCGGGCTGGCTCGAGTTCAACCGCGGCAAGTACGCCGACGCGATCGCGCCGCTCGAGCGCATGCTCGACCGCTACCCGAAGTCGAAGTTCGCCGACGACGCGCTGTGGTTCCTCGGCATGTCGCACTACTTCCTCGGTGCGTTGCAGC
>JAPLLF010001238.1 GCA_026387715.1 Pseudomonadota bacterium | reverse complement strand
GGATGTCGGCCGAGGCGCGGCCGCCCCGGAGCAAGTTGACCGCCTCGACGATCAACGACTTGCCCGCGCCGGTCTCGCCGGTGAGCACGTTCATCCCGGGACCGAGCTCGAGCTCGACGTCCGACAGGATCGCGAAGTTGGTGACGCGAAGGTGGCGCAGCATTACCGATTCCCCCGAACGCCCCAGTGAAGCTTGTCGCGCATGACGTCGAAGAAGCTCTTGCCTGCCGAGAAGATCACGAGGGGCTTGTTCGCGACCGTCAGCTCGACGGCGTCGCCCGGCAAGAACGAGTGGCCCCACTGGCCATCGACGGTGAGGATCACGCCGCGCGCCTCGGCGCCCAGCGTCAGGCGGATCACGGCGCGCTCGTCGATGATGAGCGGCCGATGCGTCAGGGCGTGCGCGCAGATCGGCGTCAGGGTCATCGCCCCGATGCCGGGGACGACGATCGGGCCGCCCGCCGCCATGCTGTACGCGGTCGAGCCGGTCGGCGTGGCGACGATCAAGCCGTCCGCGCGGTAGTCCGCCACCGCGTGACCGTCGACCGAGGCCTCGATCTCGACCATGCGCGCCATCGCGCCCTGATGGAGCACGACGTCGTTGAGCGCGTAACGCGTGATCGGCTCGTGCCCGGGGCGCGTGAACCTCGCCGCGATCCGCATGCGCTCCTCGCGCGGCAGCTCGCCGGCGATCGCCGCCTCGATCGCTTCGCGCGCGCGCTCGGGATCGAAGCCGGTCAGGAAGCCGAGCTGGCCGAGGTTGATGCCGAGGACCGGACGTTCCTGTTCGGAGACGAGCCTCGCGGCGCGGAGCATCGTGCCATCACCGCCGAGCACGACCGCGAAGTCGATGGCTGCGCCGAGCTCGGCCTCAGGAACGATCTCGGATCCCGCCGGCGCGATCTGATCCTCGGTGGTGACGACCGGGGTGTGCCCGAGCTCGCACAACCACGGCACCAGGTTCTCGAGGAGGACCCCCGCTTCGGACTTATCGGGCTTGAGAATGAAACCAATCCGCGACACCCAAGCTTGGTATCACGACGGCCTGACACTGTGAGTTTGTTCAGCTAGGAGTTCGTCGTGGTTTCGACGGGCCGCAGCGCGAGCGTGATCGCGATACCACCCAGCACGAACCCACTGCGAACCACGAGCTGAAGGAACAGGTCGGGTGCGATCAACAGGCCGAGCAAGGTGACGAGCGAGAGCAGTGCAAGGATCAGGCGGGCTGGCGTCAAGAACGTCATGAGGACCTCGGTGCAGCCGATCACGGCCGCGCGTGGATGCGACGCTCGATTTCGAACCTCGATCGGAGGTTGTATCACGTCGTGACACAAACCATAGACACTCCCATGACGCAGCGCAACATGGAGCCGGATAAATCGGCAAGTATTCGCTTTTGCTATCAATCAAGGAGAGCTAGCTGATGCGGCGCTCCGACGAGCCGGTGCCGGTCCACGTGTGACTGCAATGCTTGCACTGGTAGTAGTAGAGATAGGACGTGCGCTCGTAGGTCGCGGTCTCGGTGGTCGATCCGATCTTCTTGCCACTCGAGTCCGTGACGTCCTTGCTGATCTGCTTGGAGTAGGTCGAGCTGCCGGTCTCCGTCGTCGACGTGGTCTCCCGCCGGTACCACGCGCTACACCCGGGACACGCGGTCGTCACGCCGTAGATCGTGTAGCCAAGCAACCCCGTGGTGATGATCGCCAGCGCGATCGTGACGCCCAACGCGATGTTGTCGTGCGGCGGCATCGTCCGCCACGATGCGAGGGTCGCGCCGAGGGCGACCGCCGTGGCCGCATACGCCCACCACCCCGACCGGCGGTCGGGCCGGGTCGTCGAGGGCGTCGAGGGCGTCGAGATCGTCGAGATCGTTGGAGGCGTGCCGACGGACGGCGCAGACGAGATCCCCCGCGACGCCTTGGACCGCTTGACCTTGGCCGGCTTCTCACTCGAAGCAGGCGCCGGCGCGCCGTACGGGTTGTAGGGCATCGGCGCCGACGCGCCGGTCATGACCTCGACGACCGCCTTCTGGACGACGCCCCACTGGTAGGCGTTGATCGATCGCTCGCTCCCGGCGCGGACCTCGTGATCAGACAATGCGGTGCCGTTCCAGGTGGCACGGGCGAACATCCGCTCGTCGTGGGCGTGGACCAG
>JAPLLF010001204.1 GCA_026387715.1 Pseudomonadota bacterium | reverse complement strand
ACGCGCAGCGTGGGTCGGAGGCAAGGAGTCCTCGGGCATCTCGAACCGAATCACGCCTTGCCGACGCTGCGGCTCGGCAACCCGAGGCTTGCGGTTCTCGTCAGTCATCTCGCCGAGAACAAGACCAGCCGCTCCGGCTATTTCCGGAACCCGCTTCATTTCCCATTAATCGACACGTCTTCAGCGGTCGTCGTACGGATCGTAGGAATTCGCGGCGCTCCCGGTCCCGGCAGGGTGTCCCACCCCACTGCCTCGACGTGGCGGGACCCGCCGCGATGGCGTCGTCGCGCCGGCATCGACAGCCGGCCTGACGTCAGGCACGACGACGATCGATGCCGCATCGGCGAGTGGTGGCGTGGCGTCCGCCGCGGGCGGCCTGGCGTCGGGGGAGGCCACGGCCGAGGGCATGCGTGCAGGGTCGCGGGTCGCGAGCACGATCACGACGACGATCGAAGCGGCGACGAGGAGCGACGCGAGCAGGATCATCCTGCCGCGACCTCGGGTGGGGACGATCGAGTCGTCGTCGTCGTCGTATCCGGACGTCGTGATCGCGCTGGCGGCTGGCGCCGGCTGCGTCGCGAACGTAGGCGCAGACCCGATCGAGGGTGTCGTGGTGATCTCCTCGATCGCGGCGCCGAGCTCGTCCATCGACGCGATGCGTGATCGGACGTCCTTGGCAAGGCAGCGCGCGACGAGCGCGTCGAGCGAGGCGCTACACGCGATCACCGAGCTCACGACGGGCGGTGGGAGCGTGAGGTGCGACGCGATCAGATCGCCCGGAGCCACGGCCGTGAATGGCGGTCGACCAGTCACCAGGTGGAACAGCACGCAGCCGAGGGCATAGATGTCGGTGCGGTGGTCGACGTCACCGGCACCCCGGCACTGTTCCGGGGACATGTAGGCGGGCGTGCCCATGATGAGGCCGGTCTGCGTCCGACCGTGGGTCCCGGGGTCGTCGCCGAGCAACTTGGCGATGCCGAAGTCGAGGATCTTGATCCGCTCGCCGCTGTGCGGATCCCAAAGGACGTAGATGTTGTCGGGCTTGAGGTCGCGATGGACGATGCCGACCGCGTGCGCTGCCGCCATCGCCCTCGCACACTGGTGCATCAGCCGTAGCGCCCGCGCCGGCTCGACACGGCCGGATGCTTCGATCGTGTCGCTCAGCGACTCGCCGCGCAGGTGCTCCATCACCAGATAGGCGTTGCCTTGCTGCCAGCCGAAGTCGTGGACGGTCACGATGCCCGGGTGATTGATCCGCGTCGCGGCCC
Organism: Pseudomonadota bacterium; assembly: GCA_026387715.1. Taxonomy (GTDB): domain Bacteria; phylum Myxococcota_A; class Polyangia; order Haliangiales; family Haliangiaceae; genus JABFXX01. The sequence goes on along the minus strand of JAPLLF010001204.1, from coordinate 5,533 downwards.
GCGCCTCGTCGAAGAACCGCTGGACGATGGTCTTGTTCTCGGAGTATTCGGGCCGGAGGATCTTGATCGCCGCGGTGCTGCCGATCAGGGTGTGCTCGCCGAGCCACACGGCTCCCATGCCACCCGCGCCGAGCTGGGAGACGATGCGGTAGCTGCCGACGAGCTCGCCGATCACCAGACGAACCAGTCGAGGCCGATCAACCCGATCACGACGTTCGCAGGGAGCGCGAGCTCGACGTGAAGTCCGAGCTCGAGGCGCGGCGTCTCGAAGCGCAGGACGATGGGGCTCGCCCGGAGCGCGAACCACGTGCTGGTGATCGCCTGGTTCTCGTAGACCGGCTTGAGCCGATCGACGCCCGCGCCGAGACCCCCGCCGGTGGCGAGCCCGCGATGGAACATCCACAAGTAGTCGAGGCCCACCCCGAACGCGAACAGCGTGCTCGTGTTCTCGGGATCGTTGGCGTCGTTGGCGAACGACGCATACTTCACCGAGAACGATCCGCGGAGCGCGCCGTGCGGCAGGGCGACGCCGCCGATCACGCGCCCGCCGACGACCAGATCGTTGTCGGACGAGAGTCCGATCAGCGGACCGATCCCGAGCGTGCTGAGCGGCGGCCAGACGGAGCCGGTGCGGGTCGGTGCGCCACGCTCACCGGCGGGATGCTCGACGAGCGCTGGCTCACCGGCCGCGGCAGCGCTCACGGTGACGACGGGCAGGGCGGTGAGGGTCGCCGTGGCCTGGGCTTCGCGGCCGACCTCCACCGTCATCGTCACGGCTTGATGCCCGGGCGCCGTGGCGACGATGGTGTGGCTCCCCGGATCGATCGGGACCGCGGCGTCCCACAAGGACTCGGGCAGCTCGGTCGCGTCGCGCTTGATCACGAGGCCGGGGACCCGGTTCGCGCGCGGGACCACGAGTGTGATGAACGCACGCCTCGGCGCGACCGCCTCGGCGCGCCTGGCAGCCTCGGCCGCGCGGCTGTCGTTCTGCCGGCTGGCGAGTGCTTTGGCACGCAGGAACACCTCCCAGGCGGTCGCGAGGTTGCCCTGTCGCTCTTGGCAATCTCCGAGGTTGAGCAACGTGCCGACCTTCGGCTCGAGCGCCTGGCTCTGCTCGAACTTGCGGCAGGCCTCATCGACGTGGCCATCCTTCAACAGCTGCCGCGCGTCGCGGAACAGCTGCTCCGCCGCAGGATCCGCGCTCGCGGGCGCCGCGATGGCGAGGAGCAGCGTTCCGATCACGACGGCGCGATGGGCGAGGGGCACCGGTTCGACCCTAGCCCGACTCGTTGCCGTAACACCAGATCACGGGGGCCGGAGGGCCGCAGGCGGCGCAGATGACCGCGCGGTCACCGTCTTCAACCGCTGATCGCAGGTTGATGAAGTGAGCACACGTCGCGATGGAAGCAGGTTAGATCAACCGATGCACACCGAATCGATCACGTACACCGCTGATGGGGCTCGCCGCGTCGGGTACCTCGCCGTCGATCGTGCGCGTGGCGGCAAGCGTCCGGGCGTGCTGATCGCCCACGAGGCAGGTGGCCTGTCGGAGCTCGTCAAGCAACGTGCGCGACGGCTCGCCGAGCTCGGCTACGTCGCGTTCGCGCTCGACTACCTCGGCGACGGCGTCGTGATCACCGACATGGCGCAGGTGTTCGCGGTCGTCGGGAAGTACACCGAGGCCCCCGCGCGGATCCGGACGATCGGGCGCGCGAGCCTCGACGTGCTGCTCGCCCAGGCCGAGGTCGATCCGACGCGGCTCGCGGGGGTCGGGTACTGCTTCGGCGGCACCGCGCTCCTCGAGCTCGCGCGGAGTGGGGCCGAGCTGGCGTGCACCGTCGGGTTCCACTCGGGGCTCGCGACCAGCCACCCCGACGACGCCCACCAGATCAAGGGCAAGGTGCTCGTGTGCATCGGCGCCGAGGATCCGCTGGTCCCACCCGAGCAGCGACTCGCGTTCGAGCGCGAGATGCGCGAGGGCAAGGTCGACTGGCGGCTCTACCTGTTCGGCAACGCGGCCCACAGCTTCGCCAATCCGAACGCCGATCGGTTCGCCGACCCGTCGTTCGCGTACCACCGCCCGACCGACGAGCGGTCGTTTCGCGCGATGCGCGACCTGTTCGACGAGACGTTCGGCCCGATGTGATCAATCGTCGACGGTCGCCTGGATCGCGACCTCGACGATCTTGCCGAACCGGGCGCGCGTCGCGTCGTCGAACGTCGTCGTGTACGGCAGGTGGATGAAGCCGCCGCGGCCGCGGCCGGCGAGGTGCGCGACGTCCTGGTACATAACGTTGTTGCAGATGTAGCGCCCCGGATCGGTGCTGTGCTCGGGGGCCTCGCCGATCGCGACGAGCGCGCGCTCGATCGCGTCGAGCGGGAGCAGCGTGGTGCGCTCCGCGGGGCCGGCGTCGTCGATCGGCTGCGCCGCGCGCACGATGCCGCGGTTGTCGGGCACGCCGCCCGGGACCTCGCCGGTGTCCTGCAGGTTGTACGCGGTGTGCTCGAGGGCGATCGCGCTGCCGCCCTGGCCGAAGCTGATCACCACGTCGGGCGCGCAGCGCGCGATCACGTCGATCACCTCGGCCGCCGCGCGATCGTACTCGACCGGCAGCACGAGGCGCATGACCTGCGCGCCTCGCACGTTCGCTGGGTTCATCGCGGTGACCGCGACGGCCGACACGTTCTCGTGCCAGCCGTCGGCGGGAAACGGCTGGAAACCCGTGACGAGCACCTTGGTCGGGCCGGTCCCGGCGAACGCGCACGCGGGCGCGGTGCGCCGGAGCTCGACCCGCGCCGCGTCCGATCCGGCGCGCACGTGGAGCTCGGTGAGGTCGGTACGCGCGGGGAGCAGGTCGCCGATGCCGACGTCGATGACGGTGCGCAGCGACGTCACCGCGCGTCGCGAGCCCGCGATCGATCAGGTCGGCGAGCCGGGCGTCGAGGGCGACGTCGTCGGCGACGATCGACGCGAGCGCGTGGCCCCTGGGCAGCTCGATGGTCAGCCGATCGAGGTCGTCGGCGAGGCCCGAGCCCGGGGCGACGACGAGGCCGAAATGCTCGGGGAACACCTCGACGTAGTCGAGCTCGACGCCCGCGCCGGCGGCGGGCGCGAGCTCGATCGTGACCGGGGTGCCGTTGCTCGACCACGCGACCGGGAGGTCGATCCAGGCGGCGTCGTCGCGGACGCGCGCGACGGTCAAGGTCTCGGTGTTGAGCGTCGCGTCGGTCAGCGCGTCGCGCACCGTGATCGTGAGGATCTCGCCGGCGGCCGCGTGGGCGGTGATCCGGAGCCGCGCGTTGACCTCGAGCCCACCGTGCTGCGCGTTGCCGGGGAGCGCCGCGCGACACGGCGTCGTCAGGACGGGGTCGCCGCACAGCGTCGTCGCGTCGACCACGTGGGCGTTGAGCGGGTGGCCCGCGCCGTCGAACTTGCCGTCCAGGAAGTCCCGCAGGAGCCCGGCGTTCGGCCCCTCGGTCGCGGGTGATGCATCGGGGGCCGTACACGCGGCGAACAACAGGGGAGCGAGGTAGGCGGCGCGCACGCGCGAGGTTCAGCAGGCCCCGTGCCAGCGCCGATCGGTGTGTCCGTGTCCGATTCGGCGGCTACTCGAGTAGCCGGCGCCTCCCCCCAACGTGTCGTAGGGGATCAGCGCGTAGCGCCCGTCGCGGCCGCGCCGCAATCAGTTCAGGTTGTGCGCGTCTAGCGCGTGCTGGAGCAGGGCGTCGCGGTCGCAGATCTCGGTGACCGATTCGTGAGTGCCCGCGAGGAAGACCGGTGGTGCGACCCCGGCGTCGAAAGCCTCCTGCCAGCGCGCCGCGCACAGGCACCAGCGATCGCCGGGCCGCAACCCGGGAAACGACGGATTGGCGGTCGACAGGTCATTGCCGCGAGCCTTCGAGAACGCGAGAAACTCCGCGGTCGTCTGGACGCACACCACGTGGCGGCCGAGGTCGTTGTCGTCGGTCTCGCAGCACCCGGTTCGAAACCATCCGGTGCGCGGCTCCTTGGAGCAGGATTCGAGAGGCTGACCGAGGAGATTGCGCTGGGACGACTGGGGCATGAGGCGCGTGACGGTAGCAGGTGCCGTCGATTTCTTCGATCGCCGACAGGCTCAACCCGCGGCGGCACGCAGCAGGGTCGCGACGACGTTCAGCAGGCAGGCGAGCTTCATCAACTACTGCACGTGCGAGATCAACGTGAAGATCGCGACGACCGCCGCAACCGAAAATCTGAAATACATCTACGACAAGACCAATCCCGATGCGAAGGGCAAGCTGATCCAGCTCGCGAGCGATCAGGGAGACCGCACGTTGTTCGCGGACCGACAGGTTACAAGTCGAGCGCGGCGGTCAGGCGCTTGACCACCTCGAGCTCGTGCGCGGACAGCTTGCCGTCCGCCGCGGAAGCATCGATCATCGTGGCGACCAGGTCGCGGCGTTCGTCGACCGGCAGGGCGCGCACGACCGCATCGGCGTCGTCGAGTCCTTCGAGCTCGACCACCCGATGGCGTTCCTCGTCCGTCAGCCCGAGTGTCGTCATCAGCTCGGTCAGGAACTCGCGTTCGCCGTCCGCCATCATTCCGTCGGCGACGAGCACCTTCGACACCACCAGGCACTTGGCCTCGTTCGCATTCACACGACGACTGTAACAGGCACGTCAGGCGTGAGGTCAGAGGTGAACTTCGATCCCGATTCCGATCGCGACGAACGACAGTGTCTCGATACGTCGCTGAAGCCGCGGTTGAACTTCACTTCCGCGCTGAGAGCGAACCGGCGGTGGAGCGCGAGTTCGCTTGGAGCGTGCAGCGCACCGGCGACTGAGGTGGATGGCGGTCGCGGCTAGACGAGCTTGCCGGGGAGCGCTTCATCGCCCAAGGCCAGGGTGTATGCTTCGAACGTACGTGCGACCTCTCGTGATCCTCCTGGCTGGCCTGACCGCGTTGCTCGGGTGCGCCGGCAACGACGACGCAGATCGCTGCGATGCCGCGCGGGCACACCTCGAGCGTTGCCTGGGCGTGAAGGTGCCCGCCGGCGCGTGCGACGCGTCGGCCGCGGAGGCCACGCTCGCCCAGGACTGCGCGTCGCTCGTCGATCCGGGCAAGGCCGACCTGTTCGGCTCCGCGCTGTGCTCGCTCGGCGTGCTCTCGGCGTGTGACGTCCCGGCGTGTCCCTCCGCGCCGCCGGCGACGTGCGCGGACGCGATCACGCGCGACGACTGCACGCAGTGCGACTATTATCGGTGCCGTGAGGCCGAGGCGGCCTGCGGCAGCGACGGCTACTACCTCGGGTTCGGCTACGCGTACTGCCTGCGCTACCTCGAGGTCACGACGCCACGCCTGTCGGCTGCAGGCCAGCGCTTCCTGCACGACGTCCGACCGTGCTTGATGAACGTGATGGAGGCCGAGATCCCGACGACGGCGAGCTGCGCCGACGTCGCGCAAGCCGGCTTCGCGAGCCATCCGCGCTGCTACCTGATGACCGGGTTCTGCGATCTGCCGCTCTCGGACTGGCTGTTGATCTTGACGACGAT
>JAPLLF010000435.1 GCA_026387715.1 Pseudomonadota bacterium | reverse complement strand
GGCGTGCGGGTCACCGACGACTTCGACGCCGCGACGAAGACGTCGTTCGATCGCCGCACCAAGCGCGTGACCTTCACGGTGACGATCGATCCCCGGCGCCTGCTCAGCGTGGTCTTCGAGGGCCACGATCCGAACACCGTGCCCGACGATCAGCTGCTCGAACAGCTGACCTTCAACGTGGCGGGCTCGTCCGACGACGTCGAGGCCCAGGAGTCGGCCAAGGCGATCGTCACGAGCTTCCAGACCCGCGGGTTCTTCGACGCGCGCGTGACGTGGAGTCGCGAGCGCTTCCCCGAGTTCGATCGCATCGTGTTCAGGATCGATCAGGGCGGCCAGCGCAAGGTGCGCGACGTGCAGTTCGTCGGCAACCACGCGGTCACGACCGACGCGCTCGAGGACGCGGTCGCGACCAAGCAGCTCAAGCTCTCGAACCAGCTGCTCGGGACGACGGTCCGGGCAACCTCGAACCAGATGATCGCGGACGTCGGCCGCGTCACCGCGCTCTACTACGGCCTCGGCTACCGCGACGTGCACGTGCGCGTGAACGCCGGCACCGATCCAGCGGGGCTCGACAGCGCCGCGCTGTCGGCGGCGCTGCTGTCGGCGGACCGCGGCGCGGGCGGGCTGTACGTCCGCTTCACGATCGACGAGGGCGAGCCGACGCTGCTCACCCAGCTGCGCGTCGAGTTCGGCAGCGCGGGGGACGCGGTCACGACGCCCGATCAGCGCGCGCTGTGCGACCGCGCGCTCGACGATCTCGCCGAGGCCCTGGGCGAGCGCCGGTTCGCGACCGCGGTCACCTCGGGGCGCTGCATCGACATCGCCCCGAACGTCAAGTACCGCCCCGCGATCGTCGAGCGCGTCAAGGACACGCTCCGTGACCAGCTGTGGAACCTCGGGCGGCCGCGCGCGCGCGTCGAGCACACCGCACGGCAACTCGGCCCGCATCGCTTCGAGGCGATCTACAAGCTCTCCAGCACCGAGCCGCTCAAGATGGGGCGCGTCGTCATCCGCGGCAACTTCAAGACGCGCGACTCGATCATCCTCCGCGAGCTGCACCTGGTCGAGGGCGCGCCGCTCACGGCGAACTCGCTCGCCGAGGCCGCGCGCCGGCTGCGCAGCACGGGCCTGTTCGACGCCGTGAACCTCGACATGCCGGATCTCGAGCGCACCAACGGCGGTGAGGTCAACGCGATCGTGCGCGTCGAGGAGCGCTACGACTACCTGGGCGCGGTCGACTTCGAGGTCGGTGGCTCGAGCTACTCCGGCGTGTTCGCCAAGGTGTCGCCGCAGTTCAAGAACCTGTTCGGGGTCGGCGTCTCGCTCGACCTGTCCGGAACGATCGGCTTCGACTTCTTCGAGCTCTACACCAACAGCAACCTCAAGCTCCGCCAGCTCAACGGCGAAGCCACGCTGAAGTTCCCCGGCTTCCTCGGGCGCCGCTTCCTGCGCGCGCTCAGTGGGGACCGCATCGACCTCGACGTGCAGACCGAGCTCACCGCGTTCACGCGGCTGCAGGACACGGCGCGGTTCGGGCCGGTGAAGACGCAGGGGACGACGCTCGCGCTGTCGAAGACCTGGCAAGGCGGCCGGACCGAGCACCACGCCGCGTGGGCGCGCACGATCGGTGGACACTACGATTTCCGTCTCCGCGAGCGCCAGGTCGACGTGCTGCGCCCGATCGGCGCCGACGACGACCAGACCCAGGTGCCGATCTCGACGCGGACGGGCTCGGTCGGCCTGTCGTTCGAGTGGGAGCAGCGCACCGATCGCAACGGCTCGCTCTCGCCGCTCGCACCCGAGGCCGGCTTCCGGCTGGACGCCGCGGCCTCGTTCGCGAGCCCCAACCTGCTCGGCCAGGACACGTTCTTCAAGGTCTCGGCGTCGGGCAGCAAGTACACGGCCCTCACCGACAACCTCGTGCTGCGCTCCGATCTTCGGTACGACCAGGGCTTCCCGCTCGGCGGCGCGGTGCTGCTCCCCGAGGTCGAACGATTCTTCGCGGGCGGCGACGCGACCGTGCGCGGCTACGCCGACGAGCGGCTCGCGACCGAGATCCTCCAGGTCGGCGTGCCGCCGCTCGCCAACGTCGAGCAGATCCGCGTGCTGTCGGCGGGTGGCAACATCCGCGTGATGGCGAGCCTCGACGCGCAGCTGCGCATCTACAAGGTGCTGTCGAGCGCGCTGTTCGTCGACGCCGGCCTCATCACGAACAAGTGGGAGACCGTCGAGACCTCGGACATCCGCCCGTCGGTCGGCATGGCGCTCCTCCGGATCGTCACCCCGTTCGGCTCGTTCGCGTTCGAGCGCGCGATCCCGCTGCACCCGCACCTCGGCGACGATCCGCGCGGGCGCTGGCACATCTCGTTCGCCGCGCGCGCCCAGTTCTGATTCCGGTGGCTTTCGGGAGGCCGCGCGATTAGTTTCCGGCGGATATGCGTCTCCCTTCGCTGCTCGCGGTCACGGTGTTCCTCGTCGGTTGTGCCAATGGTTCGGTGAAGCCGGGCGAACAGGGCGAGATGGGCGCGATGGGCACGCCAGGCACGCCGGGCACGATGGGTGACGTCGGGGAGATGGGCGTCGCGGGCCCGCCGGGGATCTCGTGCTGGGATCTCAACTCGAACCGCGAATGCGACCTCCCGACCGAGGACTACAACAACGACTCCGTCTGCGACGTCGCCGACTGCTTCGGCGTCGAGGGTCCCACCGGGCCCACCGGGCCGCAGGGGCCGATCGGCCCGACGGGTGCGACCGGCGCCCAGGGTCCTGCCGGTCCTGCCGGGCCGCAGGGCAACGCCGGCCCCATGGGCGCGACCGGCTCGCAAGGTGTCGCCGGTCCCGCGGGCCCCGCAGGCCCCGCAGGATCGACCGGCGCACAGGGCAACACCGGCCCCACCGGAGCCACCGGCCCGCAGGGGTCGATCGGTCCGCAGGGTCCGCAGGGTCCGCAGGGCGTCCAGGGCCTGACCGGCAACACGGGCGCAAAGGGTGACCAGGGCGTGCAGGGCCTCCAGGGGATGACCGGCGCGACGGGGTCGACGGGCGCTACCGGCTCGACGGGCCCCGCGGGTCCGACCGGCCCCGCGGGGACGACCGGCCAGGTGTTCTCGGCCGTCTACGGCTCCACGTCGCTCGCCGTGGCCACCACGACGACCACCTTCACGCTGGTCCCCGGCCTCAGCACGACGATCACCGTCCCCGCTGGGGGTGCGTTCGTGTCGATCCAGACCGACGGGGGCATCTCGACCACGGGCACCGCGACGCAATACAGCCAGATCGACGTGGCGATCTTCGTCGACAGCGCGATCCCTACCAACGGTGGCTACCACCGCATCGTCGCCGCCAACAACGGCACCGCCACGGGGCTGATCTCGAACTGGAGCATGGGCGTCACCGTCGCGCTGACCGCCGGAACCCACTCGATCGACGTCCGCGCGCTCTACACCGGCGGCGTCGCCGGGACGGTCTCGAGCGCCAACTCCGGCGTCAACCAGGGCGCCCTCAACGTCCTCGTCCTCAAGCAGTAACCGCCGTACCGCTTGACGTTCGTGGGTGGGTTCTCCAAGATGCCCGCCTCATGGGACGCTCAGACAACCGCCGTACGAAGAAGATGCGCCGCAAGAAGGCTCAAACCAAGCTGAAGGCGCGCATCAAGCGCCGGATCGTGGCAGCGAAGGCGGCTTCGACGAAGAAGCCGGCGCCCGCGCCGACGAAGAAGAAGGCGGCCGCCGCGTCGCCTGCTTCGACTTGATCTTCTTGTTCTCACCCTCGGGCCCGCTTCGCCGGCCATGACCCCGGAACAAACACGCTGCGTGATGACGCAGATCGTGATGCCGATGCACACCAACGGTGTGGCCGGTGTCATGTTCGGTGGTGTCATGATGCAATGGATCGACGTCTGCTCCGGGGTGGCCGCGATGCGGCACTCCCACGGGGCGGTGCTCACCGCCTCGATCGACCGGCTCGACTTCCTCACGCCGGTCCACGTCGGCGAGATCGTCGTGCTGTCCGCGCAGGTCAACTACGTCGGGCGGACCTCCATGGAGGTCGGCTGTCGCGTGGACACCGAGGACATGCGGACCGGATCGCACCGGTACACCACCAAGGCCTACCTGACGTTCGTGGCCATCGACGACCTCGGCAAGCCGCGCGGCGAGCTGGGCGAGCTCGTGCTCGTCAGCGACGACGATCGTCGTCGGCACGCCGACGCCAAGCGGCGCCGCACCGAACGGCTGCACGCCGCTGGGAGGATCCTGTGATCATCGACCGAAGCACGTGGGGACGGATCCGGGTCACCGGGGGCGATCGCGTGCGCTTCCTCCAGGGCCTCACGACCGTCAACGTCGACAAGCTCGCCGCCGGCGACCATCAGTGGGGTGCGATCCTGTCGCCGAAGGGACGCGTGCTATCGGTGATCGACGTCGCGGCGCTGGCCGCCGACGATGAGGCGTTCATCCTCACGTGCGAGCCCGCGCTCGCCGACGCCACCCACCAGCTGCTCGATCGCTATGCGGTGATGGACGACGTGGTGTTCGAGCGCGTCGACGCACCGCTGCACCAGACCTGGACCGACGCCGCGAGCGTGTGGACGGCGCCGTTCGTCGACGGCGCGGGGCCAGGCGCCGATCCGATGACCGAGGTCCTCCGCATCCGTGCGGGCTTCCCGGTCTACGGCGCCGACGTCGACGACGATCACTTCCCGTTCGAGACCCCGCTCGCGAAGTTCCTCGACTACAAGAAGGGCTGCTACGTCGGCCAGGAGCCGGTGTTTCGCGTCTACGCCCAGGGGCAGGCCGCGCGCATGCTGCGCGGCCTCGCCGTCGAGGGCACCGCGCCGCTCGCCGCCGGCACCGTCGTCGCGCATGCGGCGAAGGACAAGGCCGGCACGATCACGTCGTCGATCGTCGACCCCGCCGAGGGCCGCACGGTCGCCCTCGCCTACCTGCATCGCACCACGTGGGATCCGGGTGGATCCGTGACCGTCGATGGACGTCCGGCCACGGTGTACGAGCTCCCGTGGTGAGGATGCTCGCGCTGGTCGCGGTGCTGGCCTCGGGCTGCACCGTGATCACCGACAGCTTCCAGATCAACGGCTTCTCCGGCGACCCGTTCCCCATCGCGGTCGAGACCTCCAGCGGCGGCATCGTGGTCGGCTTGCGCCAGGCGGGTAAGGACGATCGGGTCGGGGTGATCGATCTGCTCTCGCCGATCACGGTCGTCGATCCAGGCATGGGCGTCGGGCCGTCGATCGACTTCGCGGATCTGGTCGTGCTCGGCCAGGACGGCGCCCAGCAGCTCGTCCAGCCGCGCGCGCGGCTCACCGAGACCCAGCTCGTCTCGCTCCACCCGTGCACGACCGACGCGTGCGTGCTCGGCCCCGCCGAGGCGCCGCGCCCGTACCAGGCGATCGTCGGCGCCGATGCGCTCGCCGGCGACACCGTACGGCTGCGCCTCGTCGACGACGCGATGTACATCTTCCCCGACGTCGCCGGCGACGAGCGCCATCGCAGCTTCGCGTGCGACACGGTGTTTCCGTCGCCGTATCGCGGCGGCGGCACGCTCGTGATCGGCGGCACCGAGCTGGAGTTCGCCGGCCGACGCGTCGCCCTGCAGACGTGCCTCGCGCCGAACCCCGATCCGCTGGTGCCGCAGAGCCAGCGCGGCACCGACGTGCTGCTCGTCGCGTCGACCAGCATCGGCGTGTCGCTGCTCGGCGCGTCCGCGTACGCGCGCTATCGGACCACGCAGCACGACGTGCCCTTGCCCGTCGAGCAGCTCCCGGCCCGGACCGTCAACCTGCCGTCGGGCGCGGTGGCCGGTCACCTCGCGCTGATCCCGAGCATCGCGTTCGTCGCGGCGTCGGCGTCGTTCCCGCGCGCGCCGTGCCGCCAGGTCTACGCCCATCACCTGTTCGCGCAACACGACTGCACGGCCGGCGACGACTGCCCGTGCGAGAACGGCAACCCGCTGTGCGGCGTGCCCTCGATCGTCGAGGTCGCGCCGGCAGCGCCGCTCGAGATCCTGGTCATCCCCGACGACGATCCGACGCTCCAGGCGCTGCGCACCGAGCTGCGGCCCGATCAAGCGGAGGTCGACGGCGTGCTCGGCACCCAGGTGCTCCGCGAGCTCGAGCTCGACATCGACTATCCCAACGATCGGCTGCTCGCGCGCTGCACCGGCGTGGCCGCGAACTGCCAGACCCGGCCGGAGCTCTACGAGCGGGCCGATCGCCAGCGTATCCTCGACTGCCTGGGCGGCCTGCCCGGCCCGATCCTCGGCGCTGCCAGCTTCACCCGCTGATCACCACTCCCGCTCGCCCGACCCCATAACAAAACTCCCGC
>JAPLLF010000338.1 GCA_026387715.1 Pseudomonadota bacterium | reverse complement strand
AAACATCTTTGTCGTGTCAGGAGTCGAATAGAGAACGCGTCCTGAGGAATCAAACGCATCGTATCCCGGGATAGAGGATGGCGGACTCATATCATGCCAAATTCCGTATCCGACACCGAGCGGAATGATTCGCTTCGTTCCCTCGAAGTCGTCGAGGTAGGCCGTCACGATCGGATCCTGCTGCGCGTTGAGCATGCGGAAGATCTGACGCGACAGCTTGCGACCCGCGGCGCTCGCGTACTGCCCGCGCGCATGCAACGCGATGAGGGCGTGCGCGATCCGCGGCGACGGCGCGCGCGCGGCGAGGGCGGCGATCCGCGCGCTCGCGTCCTTGGGCTTGATCGGCCATGGCGTCGCGAGCAAGCGCGGGACCACGGCCTCGTCGGGATCCTGCGCGAGCTCGAGCCACCTGGCCTCGCGCGCGGCGACCGTCTTGCCGACGATCGGCAGCGCGGCCTGGCGCGCGTCGAGCAGGGCGACCAACGCGCCCAACTGGGGCAGCCGCTTCGCCCGCCACGCCGCGTGGATCGCGGCGATCGCCGCGGCCCAGTCCGCGAGCTCGGCAGCCTCCGCCGCGATCTCGAGCGACAGCTTCATCGTCGGGCGAAGCGATAGTGCGCGACGATCCACTCGCGGCCGTCGCGATAGCCGAACAGCTCGGCGCACGCGAGGAAGAACACGCGCCAGCGCTGGAACCGGGCGGCGGCTTGATCGGCGCCGTAGGTCGCCGCGAAGATCGGCAGGACCTCGGCCGCGTGGGTCACGAGGTTTCTGTGCCACACCTCGGCGGTGCGGGCGTAGTGGGTGCCGTCCAGGTGCCACTCGCCGATGATCCGCAGATCGTCCTGAAAATGATGGAGGAGCTGCGCGCTCGGCATGATCCCGCCGGTGAAGAACTCCCGGGCCATCCAGTCGGTGCCGCCGGCGTCGTCGAACGGATACGCGTGGTGGCGATGCGCGAAGATGTGCACGAACAGCGTGCCGGCGGGGCGCAGCCACGTCGCGATGCGCTGGAGGAGCTGCGCGTAGTTGCGCATGTGCTCGAACATCTCGATCGACACCACGCGATCGAACGCGCCCGACGCGAGCTCCAGCGTGCGGACGTCGGCCGTGCGTACCGTGAGGTTGGTGATCCCGCGCTCGCGCGCGCGGGCCTCGATGTGCGCGCGCTGCGGCGCGGAGTTGGACACCGCGGTGAACCGACTCGCGGGATACCGGGCGGCGGCCCACAGCGACAGCGAGCCCCAGCCGCACCCGAGGTCGAGGACGTCCTGGCCATCGACAAGCCCGGCGCGCTCGGCGGTGAGCTCGAGCATCGCGCGCTCGGCGGCCCCGAGGTCGTCGACCCCCGCGGGCCAGTAGCAGCTCGAGTACTTGAGGTGGGGGCCGAGCACGCGGGTGAAGAACGCGGCCGGTACCTCGTAGTGCTGCGCGTTGGCGGCGTCGGTCGCGATCGCGATCGCGCTGGTGCGGAGCTCCTCGACGAGGGCCTGGTGGCGCGCTTGCTCGACGGCGACGTCCGCCGCCTGCTCGCGCAGGCGGGGACGGCGAGCTTGGTGATCGCGCCCGTCGTCGGCTCCACGAGGACCGGGGCGCTTTCGAACACGATCGCGATCCGACCGTCGGCGATCTTGCCGGCGAGCGGCGTGTTGCCCGGGTCCTTGTTGACCACGAACGACTTGTTCGCGATCCCGGTCTTCGGATCGACGAGGTACAGCTTCGAGTTGAAGCCGAGGAACGCCAGGTTCTTGCCGACGGGTATGGCGCCCTCCGACACCTCCATCCCGGCCTTGACGACGTTGGCGAGGAACTTGCCGGTCCGCGCGTCGAAGATGCGCGCAGCCGACGAGACCGGCGTCCACGACTCCCAGACGATCAAGGACGTGCCCACGAACTGCGCCTGCTGGAACGCGTTGCCGCCGGGGCCCATCGGCGACTTCCAGCCCTTGATGTGGGCCAGCACCTTCTTCGCCTTCATGTCCCAGACGTCGAGCTTGGGACCCGCCCACACCGCGACGAGCGAGCGATCGGCGTTCGCGATCGCCTGGCCGCCGTCGTCCATGATGGCGAGCTTCGTCGCGAGCGTGTCGCAGGTCTTGCCGTCGGCGGCGCACGCCTGGATCTGCGTGGCGTCGACGGTGGCCTTGGCCGCGCCCTCGGGCTTGCTCTGCGCCCACGTCGACGTGGCCACGTCGAGCACCCAGCACGTCGTGTCGTCGACGCAGAACGCGAGCTTGCCGTCGGTGGTCGCCCGCGCGTAGTTGTCGAAGACGGACTTGGGCGGGCAGGGGGCGGCGGTCGCGATCGTCGCGATCGTCGAGGTCGCGAGGATCGTCAGCAAGGATCGGGCGGAACGCATCCACCCAGCATAGCGCGTCGCGCTCGCTACTTCGCGGCGCGCAGCGACTGACAGAGCTTGACGACCGCCGCGGCCTCGGCCTTGTCCTTGACGTTCGAGCCGCAGTCGAACGGCTTGCCGCCGATCGTGCGGCGGACCGAGACCGCCGTCATCGGATCGCCCATGCTCGTGCCCGTCATCTCGATGATCCAGCCGTCCGCGGTCTTGTCCGAGCGCGACGGCTGGAGCGACTTCTCCTCCTTGACGAGGCGCGCCGTGGTCTCTTCGAGGGTCGGCTTGAGATCCGACATCTCGCCCGCGCCGCTGACGAAGGTCGTCGGCGTCGCCCAGATCGTCGCGGTCGGAAAGCCGGCGCCCGCGGACTTGTCGTCGATGGTCGCCTCGGCCGACACCTCGACCTCGAGCCCGAGGCCGCCGACCTTCTTGAACTCGAGCTTGGCGGCCTCGACCGGCTTGGCGCTGGGGGTGGGATCCGAGGCCGACGACGAGGACGACGACTTGCCGCAGGCGGCGAGGGACACGACGAGGAGCGAGGACACGAGGAACGACTTGGCTTGCATGCCGTTCCCTGGAGCACGTGGCGTGCCGCGGGTAACTGCTTGATCACGCGTGGCGTGGGGAGTGATCGGGAATCCATCGGACCCACCCGAACGGTCGGGGTGGGTCGGCCCGGACCCGCGTACGATGCGCCGCATGTACCTCGAAATGTTTCACCAGATGAACAAGCAACTCGGCCAGGTCGACGCGTGGCTCGCGGCGACCGTCACGTTCGCCGAGGCGAAGAAGGTCGACCCGAACGTGTTCCTGGCGTTCCGGCTCGCCGTCGACCAGTTCGGCTTCGCGCGTCAGATCCAGATCGCGTGTGACACGGCGAAGCTCGGCGCCTCGCGGCTGACCGGCAAGGACGCGCCGAGCCACACCGACACCGAGGCCACGATCGCCGAGCTGCAGGCGCGCGTCGCGTCGGTGCGGTCCTACCTGGGCGACTTCACCGCGGCGGACTTCGCCGACACCGCGACGCGCGTGATCTCCCAGCCGCGATGGGAGGGCAAGACGATGACGGGCGCCGACTACTTCATGGAGCACGTCGTGCCGAACTTCTTCTTCCACCTCAGCCACGTCTACGCGATCCTTCGCCACTACGGCGTCCCGCTCGGCAAGCGCGACTACCTCGGCGCGCTGACGCAGAAATTGCCTGCCTAGGATCGCGGCAGGAGCACGACGAACGAGCGCTCGCCACGCTTCCACACCGTGACCTGGTGGTCGGCGCGCGCGACGAGCGGGAACCACGGCTGGCGCTGCGACGCGGGGTCGGTCGCGGCGAGCTCGGGCGCGACGAGATCGATCTCGACGAAGTGGTCGGCGGTCGCGGCGTCGGCGCGGGCGGCGTAGCTCCACTCCTCCACGCCCTTCGTCGGGAAGCGGTCGTTGTGGAGCGCCCCACCGTACACCGCGATCCACGGGCGGCCGGTCGTCGCCTTCGACGGTGCCTTGACCGCCGCCTCGACGAGTCGGCCGAGCTCGCGGGTCGCGATCCCGAGCAGCGCCTCGGGGTCGACGGTGCCGCTCGGCGCGATCTTCGCGTAGTCGTCGCACGTCACGGTCATCGCGTGCGGCTGCACCTTGGCCTTGGCGGCGCGGGCCGCGAGCTCGCCGATCTCGGACTTGGTCTCCTGGGGGCGACGCATCGACATCGAGACCTTCACCGAGACCTCGGCGGCCTTGCCGCACGTGGGATCGACCACCCACGTCTCGATCACGAGGTCGGAGAGCTTCGGGCCGAGACTGGGAAGGGCGTCCTCGGTGAAGCGCACGAGCGCGGACTTCACCGCGTCGCGATCGGTCCGCGCGTGGAGCTCGCCGAAGCCGATGACCTTGGCGTCGGCGGGGATCGTCGCGGCGAGCGCGTCGGCGAGGGTGGCGTACGACGTCGTCGCGAGCGCGACCTCCGCCGCATCCGGTGCGGGCGCCGCGTCCCGCGCGATCTTCTTGGCCGTGGGCGCCACATCGCGGTCTCGACCTTGGGGTGCGTCGGTGGCCTTGCCACACGCGAGGAGGCCGACGAGCAGCCCGAACCAGGAGTGCCGAAACGCCACGACCGACGATACAGTGAATTGAACCCCGGTATATCGTCGTTCCATGGGCCCTACCGCGAGCGATCTGCGGACGATTCCGCTGTTCCACGGCTTCGCGGACGACGAGCTCGTGCGTGTCGGTGCGTTGTTCGAGAAGGTCGAGACCGGCGATGCCGGGGCGACCGCGGACAAGCCGCTGTTCGACGTCGGCGAGCCGGCGACCGACTTCTACCTCCTCACGGCCGGGGAGGTGATCCTCGATCGCCCCGACGACGATCGCTTCAAGCTGTCGCCGCCGGCGCTGATCGGCGAGCTCGGCGCGCTCACCGGCCTGCCGCGCTCCACGCGCGCGACGATCACTCCCGGCTCGACCGTGTGGGCGCTGCCGGCGCGCCGGATCCAGGCGTTCTTCGCCGAGCAGCAGGAGATGGGCGTCCGGTTCCTCGTCAACCTGCTGACCGTCGTCGCCGACAAGGTCCATCGCGATCAGGGGCGGCTCGCGGACATGCGCCAGCACCTCATCCACACCCAGAAGGAGCTCAAGCACGTGCGCGAGCTCGTGCTCGAGGCCGACGAGACGCCGATCTCGGCACCCGTGCACGACATCGTCGACAAGGTGATCACGACGAACCGACGCGTGAACTATCGCGTCGTGCCGCCGGGCGCGCTCGCCTCGTTCGTGCGGCTCGACCAGGGCATCGCGCCGGTCGCAGACATCTCGCGCACGCACCTCACGTTGCAGGCGCCGTTGCCGACGCCGGAGGAGGGCACCTGGATCACGGGCGTGCTCAACCTCAACGGTCCCGAGATCCCGATCTCGGGTCGCGTGTTCCGCAACAAGGGAACCCACTCGACGATCGAGCTCGACATGTTGATCGACGAGTACGCCGCGACGTTCGAGGGCTACCTCACGCGCGTGCAGCTGCTCGATATTCTCTGCTGAGGCCGAAACGACGAAAGCCGCCACGTCACCGGGGCGGCTTCCTGAAAACCCGACGGGCGAGTTAGCGCGAGGAGACCTTGTCGGTCTTCTTCTCGGTCTTCTCGACCGGCTTCGCCGTCTTGGTGTCGTCCTTCTTCTCCGTGGCCTTCGGCGCCGGCTTCGCCGCATCGGTCTTCTTGGGGGCGTCCTTGGCCTTCTCCGCGGTCTTGGGGGCGGCTTCGTCATGGCCCTCCATGCCGGGACAGGCGACGGCGGGCGCGGCGACGAGGAGCGAGGCGGCAAACGCGAGCGCGAGCTTGTTCATGGGTGGCAGGATGGCCCGAACCACGACCGCTGACAAGCGGGTTTCAGCGCACGCGCGGGAAGCCGAGCGACGCGCGGATCGCCGCGCGGTAGTCCGCGATCTCGCCGCGGAGATCGAGCCCGGCGATGCGCTCGGGGTGCTGATCGGCGAGCTCCACCATCGGGTGCGGCGCCGCCACGCGGATCGCCTCGCCGACGCATCCAGGCCCCATCGGCCACGCCGTGACATCGACCACGGGGATCTCGATCGGTGGGCGCGGATCGACGTTGGCGAGGCGCTCCTGATCGATGAAGTCCGTGAGGTCGGTCGCCGCGCTGGTGCGCTTGCCGAGCGCGGTCGGATCGAGCTCGAACACGTTGATCAGGTGCTTGAGCGCGGACGTGTGGTCGAGCGGCACGCTGCTCACGTAGCCCTCCTTGACGTACGGGCCCATCACGAGCGTCGGCACGCGGAAGCCGAGCTGATCGAACCCGTCGGCGGCGAAGTCATCGGCGGACGTCGGCGGTGGCACGTGGTCGAAGAACCCGCCGTTCTCGTCGTACGTGAGCACGAACATGATGTTGTTCCACTGCGGCGAGGTGGCGAGCGCCTGGTAGACCGACGCGATCAGCTCCTGGCCGTTGATCGGGTGGCTCGGCGGATGATCGTCGTTCTCGCCGAACGCGGGGTCGATGTAGACGACCGGCGGCAGCGTCCCGGCCTTCGCGTCGAGGAAGAACTCCTTCATCCGGCGCACGTGGCCGTCGATGTTCAGGTCGGCGACGAGCGAGACCACCGGGATGTTGCCGTAGTAGTAGGCCCAGTCGACGCCCTTGGCCTCGAGCAGGTGATAGATCGACGGCCCCGAGATGCCGCCGCCGCCGGTCGGCAGCACGTTCGCCTTGATGCCGCGCGAGCTGCCGGTGTGCCAGTAGAAGCGATTCGGCCACGTCGGGCCCATCACCGAGCAGAACCACCGATCGGCGACGGCGTACGCGTCGGCGAGCGCGTAGCTCACCGGCACCTGCTCGCGCGTGACGTACTGCATCGGCTCGATCGCCGTGCCGCTGGCGTGCGTCATCTGGTGCTGCTTGACGAAGCCGTCGCACGCGCCACTGTTGAACGAGGCGTGCTGCGCGTCCCAGTCGTGCGGCGGGTCGATGTCGCACTCCTGATTTTGGGTCGGCTCCCACGGCGCGACCGGCTGGTTCGCGAGGTCGGGGATCGTCATCGTCGCGGTCAGGCCATCGCCGGGCTTGCCCTCGACGAGCTTCCGGGCGCCGAACCAGTGATCGTAGCTGCGGTTCTCCATCATCATGTAGACGTACGTGGTGATGCCGGTGACCGCCGGTGGGCCGTCGTCCCCACACCCGGGCAACACCCTCGCAAGGCTGGCCGCACCCGCGAGTCCACCGATGGTCTTGAGCGCGTCGCGTCGATTCATGAGCGAGACAATACCCGCCCGCCGCGAGCCGTCTAGCGCGATATCACACGGCGCCCGGGTGTCACGAAACTACAACAGAGTTGCGACCCAACCGACACCGACCCAGAACCCGACGGCCGTCCCGATCCCCGACGCGACCGCGACGAGCAGGATCCGCGTCACCGGGTTCCGCCAGAACCCCCGGAGGCTCAGGATGTCGTCGGGCAGCCGCTCGCAGTCGGCGACGCTCGGCTTGCGCCGCCACACCTCGACGACGCCGACGACCATCCCCGTCCCGAGCAGGGGGTGGATCGCCGCGATCGGCGCGACGAGGAGCGCGGCGGCGACCGCGAGCAGCGAGCCGCCCGTGAGCAGGGTCAGCGCGCCCGCGCCGATCGAGGTCGGCAAGATCCACGCGAGCATCATCTGCGCGAAGCTGGTCGTGTCGGAGCGCTGCCAGCCCCACACGAGCGCGACGAGGAACAGGATCGGGACGAGCCACTTGAGCCCCCGCCAGATCAGCGAGCCGGGGGGGATGCGGTCGAGCGCGGCGCGATCGACGGGCTTGCCGAAGCTCGCGATCATCCCCGGCACGTGGGCCGCGCCGACGACCGCGACGACCGTGCGCTTGCCGGCGCCGGCCTCGGCCATCTTCGACACCAGGTACCGATCGCGCTCGTCGATCAGCGGGGTCTTGACCTCGGGCAACGCGCGCGCCAGCTCCGCGAGCATCTCGCTGAGCGCCTTGGTCTCCTTGAGCCCTTCGATCGCCTGCGGGGTGACTGGCGTCTCGGATCGGTCCTCGAACCCGACGACGATCGACGACAGCAGGAGCGATCGCTTCCACAGCCCGATGTTTCGCCACGTGCGCTTGAGCGTGATGTTGATGTCGCGATCGATCAGCACGACCGGGATCGAGCGGGCCTCCGCGGCGCGGACGGCGGCCAGCAGCTCGGCCCCGGGCTTGACGCCGAGGCTCGCGCCGATCCGCTTCTGGTAGGCCGCCAGGGCGAGGTGGCCGAGCAGGTACAGGCCGCGGCCCTCGCGGACGACCTTGAACACGTCGAGCTCGCGGAACGCGTTGTCCTTCGTGAGCGCGTCGAACCGCGCCTTGCACAGCTCGACGCACACCACGTCGGGCTGGAGGCGGTCGATCGCCGCGCGGACCTCCTCGACGCTGGCCTGCGAGACGTGGGCGGTGCCGACGACGTGGTACGTCGTGTCGCCGTCGACCAGCTCGGCCTGCACGTGGATAGTGTACCGCATGCCCGTGCTATGGAGGCGCATGGCGATCGACATTCCCGAACCGACCCGCACCGAGATCGAGGCCGCCGCCTTCCGCCGCCTCGTCCAGCACTTCGCCGAGCGCACCGACGTGCAGAACATCGACGTGATGAACCTCGCGGGGTTCTGTCGCAACTGCCTGTCGAAGTGGTACCGCGCCGCGGCCGCCGAGCGCGGCGTCGAGATCAGCGACCCGGACGCGCGCGAGGCGATCTACGGGATGCCGTACGACGCGTGGAAGGCGAAGTACCAGAAGTGAGCGGAGCGGCTCTCGCCGGTTCAGGGTGAGCTAGTAGACGGCGACGCCGACCAGCGCATCCGTCATCCGCTCGCCGTGCGCGTAGGTGGCGCCGAGGCGCGCGGTCAGCGCGATACGCGTGTGCAGCTCGAGCTGGAACAGCGCGCCG
>JAPLLF010000008.1 GCA_026387715.1 Pseudomonadota bacterium | reverse complement strand
CGCGCAGGCGCGCCACCTGCGAGATGCAGTTCTGCATCACGTCCATCGTCGCGAGCGCGAGCTCCGGATCGCGCGGCGACACGCCCGTCTCGGCGACGACCGCGTCGACGAACGCCTGCGTGCGCGCGGCGTGCGCGGGGGACCGCTCGCCGACGAGCCGCGCCTGCCACGCCGTCGTGACCTGACGCGCGGCCCAGCGGCCGACGACGCCCGCCCCGCCCCGCACGTCACCGGCGAGGACGCGCTCGGGCATCGCGCGATAGAACTCGAACAGCTGCGCCGCGTCGTGGGCGGCCAGGCGCCCGTGCTGCGCGCCCATCTCGGCTTGGGTCCCCGCCAGGCGGGTCATCAGGAGTGGCTTGGTCATGGAGGTCTCGTTCGTGAGGGGTAGGTCGCAGAGGGTCGAGCACGCGGGCGGCGAGCTCCTCGATCACGTCGTCGCGCGCGATCCCGAGCACGTGGTGCACGAGGACGCCGTCGGCGACCGCGAGCACGAGGTCGACGATGCGCGCCGGATCGCACGCGCGGACCTCGCGGCGCGCGATGCCCGCGCGGAGATCGGCGACCAGCGCGTCGCGGGCCGCCACCACCAGCCGCCGCTCGCGATCGAGCACGCTGGCGAAGTCCCGCCCGCCGATCGCCCACAGCTGGAACAGCCCGCTGATGAGCTGGGGTCGCTCGCGGTGGAAGGCCAGCGTGGCGTCGACGACGGCGCGCAGCCGATCGAGGGGGTGCGCGACGGTCCGCGTGCGCTCGACCACCGCGGCGCCGAGCTCGCGGTACATGTTGTCGAGGACGGACTCGAACACCGCGCCCAGGTCCGGAAAGTAGAAATACAACGTGGGCCGCTTGATGCCGAGCGCGTCGGCGAGCTCGCGCATGCTCGTCTGCACGCCGCGCGTGCGCAGCACCTCGAACGCGCGCGCGGCGAGCTCGGCACGGCGCGCGAGATCCGGAACCCTGGGCATAGCTGACAGACTGTCAGTAACTCGATCGCTGACAGTCTGTCAACGATCAACAAAACGGGAAGCTGTCGACCTCCGCGTGCGTAAACGCACCACGAGGCGACGATCGCATTCCTGCGGTCGTGTAACGTCCCCGTCGAGTGGAGCTCCGGGTGACCCGCGAAGATGTCGTTCTGCAACGCCCCGAGGACCTGAGCGTCCTCGTGCCGGTGTTCCATACGACCAATGCGTGCTGTGGCGCCGCCACCGCCTATCTGCTGCGTCGGATCGCCTACCGCGCGGGCGCGTACGCCCCGGGCATCCAGGAGCACATGTTCCACGAACTCAACACCTCGCGCGAGGGTGGCTCGCTCGACAAGGTACAGCGCTGGTTCGGGGGCCACGTCGGGGCGCTCAACGAGCTGGGCTACCGGCTGCAGTCGCGCCGCGTCGCGACGCCGACCGCCGCCCTGCTCGACTGGGTCCGCACCGGGCGTGGCTATCGCGGCGCCATGCTGCCGACGAACTTCAAGAAGCTCCATCCGCAGCCGGGCGCCGCGGGCAACGTCCTCGAGGATGGCATCCAGCACGCGGTCGGCATCACCGTCGATCGCCTCGACCCGGCCGGTGCCGACGACCTCGTGATGATCGATCCGTGGCCGGGCACCATCGCGGGCGCCAGCGACCGCGACAAGGTCTCGCCGGCCCTCGAGGCCGCGCATCGCGACCAGGGGTTCCAGGCGCTGATCTACTACTGGGTCGGCTGGAGCTGAGCTCGTGCGGCTCGTCCGCACTATCACCACCCCGTTGGCGCCGTACGGAGTGGCGTTCTCCCACGACGGCAAGCGCCTCTCGATCGGTGGCGGCAGCT
>JAPLLF010000072.1 GCA_026387715.1 Pseudomonadota bacterium | reverse complement strand
GCACGCAGCTGGTGACGATTCCCGCGCTCGCCGTCGTGCGCGTCGAGGCGACCGCGCCGATCGCGCCGATCGCCGCCGTGGTCGGCCCACGCACGTACGTCCAGGCGCGCAGCGGCGGCACGTGGACGACGGCGCGTGGCGTGTCGGTCGTTGTCGCGGTGAGTGGCCTCGCGTCGCTCGCGGTGGGCGCGTACTTCGGCGTGCAGGCCTCCGAGCTCGCCGGCCGCGCCGATGCGCGCTGTCCGATCGCCGCGTGCGCCGATCCCGAGGCGCTCCGCTGGAGCGCCGATGCCAGGACCGACGCGCGCACCGCGAACTTGCTCTACATCGGCGGCGGGGTCGGGCTCGTGACGGCCACGATCCTGTGGCTCGCGGGTGCCCCCCACCACGAGATGTTCCTGGTGCCCACCGCGGGCCCCGACCAGGTCGGGCTCGCGTTCACGGGGCGCCTGTGAGGGCCGCCGTCCTCACCGTCGCGCTGCTCGGCGCGTGCTCGGTCTCCGACAAGCACGCGATCGAGATCGACGCCGGGATCGAACCCACCTTGCCCGACGCGCCGATCCCGGACCACCCCCCCGACACGACGATCACGTCGTCGCCCGCCGAGTTCTCCAGCGTCGCGGTCGCCGTGTTCACGTTCACCTCCGACGATCCGACCGCCACGTTCGCGTGCAGCGTCGACGGCGACACCCCCGTGCCGTGCGCCACGCCGTACACGCGGTCGCTCGGCGACGGCCCGCATGGCTTCGTGGTGCGCGCGTCGACCGCGGCGGGCGCCAACGACGACACCCCCGCCGAGCACGTCTGGACGATCGACACGATCGCCCCGACCACGACGATCACGATGGGGCCGCCCGCGATCGACAACTCGTCGTCGGTCACCTTCGCGTTCACGTCCGACGAGGACAACGTCTCGTTCGATTGCGCCGTCGACGGCGACCTCTACGCGGGGTGTACGACCGGCCAGCTGTTCGAAGATCTTGCCGACGGGCAACACACGATCGCCGTGCGCGCGCACGATCGCGCCGGCAACCTCGACGCGTCGCCCGCGATCCGCGCGTGGGTGATCGACAGCAGCACGCCCGACACCCAGCTCCTCTCGGGGCCGAGCGGCCCCACCAGCTCGACCACGGCCGCGTTCACGTTCCTGTCGCCCGACGCCGGCGCCGGCGCGACGTTCCAGTGTCGCCTCGACGCCGCGCCGTTCACCTCGTGCACGTCGCCGACGAACCTCATCAACCTCCCCGCCGGGTCGCACGGGTTCGCGGTGCGCGTGAGGGACTCCGCCGGCAACCTCGATCCCACGCCGGCGGGGCGCGCGTGGGTGGTCGACCTCACGCCGCCCGAGACCACGATCCTCACGGGGCCGACCGGCATGGTCGCGACCGCGAGCGCGACGTTCACGTTCGAGGCGAGCGAGGACGGCACGTTCGCCTGCAGCCTCGACGGCGCGGCGTTCACGGCGTGCACGTCACCGGTGTTCGTCGCGCTGCTCGCGCAGGGCGCGCACGCCCTCTCGATCCGTGCGACCGACCTCGCGGGTCACCTCGACGCGACGCCGGCAGGCCTGCGGCGCTCGTGACGGTGCTCGCGACCGCGGACGGCCGGCTCGCCTTGCGGGTCGTGCCCGGCAGCGGGACCACCGTGAAGTTCGCGCTCGCCGTCGATGGCAACGTCGCGAC
>JAPLLF010000031.1 GCA_026387715.1 Pseudomonadota bacterium | reverse complement strand
TGCGCGTAGACCTCGGCGAAGCTGCGGTACACGAAGCGCCGGATCGTGGCGTGCGCGGCGCACCCGAGCACGAGCGCGCGGGTCGACTCGACGTTCTGGGCGTGAACCCGCCGGCCGATGTCGTGCGGATCGCGGTGGTGGGCCGCGTGGACGACGGCCTCGATCGCGAGCTCCTGGGCGGGACCTTCGAGGAGGTCGTGGACCGCGCGCGGGCGTCGCAGATCGATCGCGAGGTAGGAGACCCGCCGATCGGTCCAGCGCCCCTCGGTCTCGCGACCGATGGCGAGGATCGTGCCGGTGGTCTTGTGTTCGAGCAGGTGGTCGATCAGCGCCTCACCGAGCGGCGTCGTCGCGCCGGTGATGAGGACGTTCATCGGAACCACCCCCGGCGCGCCGCGCGGAGATCGGCGAGCTGGCGTTCGAGGACCGCGCGCACCTGGCCCGCCGCGGCGTCGACGATCGCGGGGTCGTCGGCATCCTCGGGAGGCTGATCGAAGCGGATCGGCGCGCCGTACTGGATGTGGATCCGGGTCGGGAGCGGCAGGGGCCACGCGGGGACCGGCAGGTAGGGCGTCCCGAGCCAGTGAACCCAGAGCTTGAGCGCGAGCGGCCAGCTCTCCTCGGCCCCGACGATCGCGACCGGGATGACCGTGGCGCGATAGCGGATCGCGAGCTCCGCGAACCCGACGCGCCACGCCTGGAGCTGGTAGCGATCGCGATAGTGCTTGGCGGGCCCCGCGACGCCCTCGGGCCAGATCGCGACCAGCTCGTTGCGCTCGAGCAGCCGGGCCACGTTGCCGCGGGTGCCGCTCACCATGCCGCAGCGCGCGAACAGCGTGCTGACGAGGGGCAGGCGCGGCACGAAGTGGTCGGCGATCGGGCGGGGGAACCGCGGCGGGTCGAGGCGTCGGAGCAGATCGAGGCACAAGAGCCCCGCGTCGACCGGCAGCACGCCGCCGTGGTTGCCGACGAGCACGACGGGGCCACGCGACGGGATCTGCTCGCTCCCATGGGACGCGACGCGAAAGTAGCGCTCGTACACCGGCGCGGCGAGCTCGACCATCCGGGCGAGGGTCGGTGGATGCAGGCCGAACAGGTCGTATCCGTAGCCCTCGTCGTGAAACGCGGCCTCGTGCGTCAGCCGGATGAACGGCGGCGGTCGTTCGACCCGAGCCGGTTCGTGGATGACGATGTCGGACACATCTTTCTACCCGTGCAATGCGCATGCACAGGCGACGGTCAGTGCAGGACGAGCGGGGATTCGCGCATCACCGGCGTCGCGCCCCCGCGGGCGCGCAGATCGCGCGCCCACCCGAGCGCGACCACGGGAATCACCGTCACCGCGATCACCACGACGGTCCATCCCCAAGGGGGTGGCGTCAGGTTGAACCGCGCGGCGAACCACGGCACCTCGACGACGAGCGCGAGCAAGCCCGCCACGAGGGCGATGGCGACCGCGGCGGTCGGGTTCGCGCGCAGCGGCCGCGTGCGCAGCGCCGCCAGGATCGCCACGTTGCCGACGACGAGCCCGACGAACGCCAGGGCGCGGATCTGCTCGACGGGCAGCGCGGCGCGGCGCCCGAGCGCGACGACGACGAGCATCCCGACCAGCCCGACGAGCCCGTACAGCGCGCTCCGCAGCACATGCGTGAGCTCGAACAAGCGCACGTCGGTGCGACGGGGTGGGCGTCGCAGCACGTCGACCGCCGGTGGCTCGAGCTCGAAGACGATCGAGCACGTCGGATCGATCACGAGCTCGAGGAACACGATCTGGAGCGGCGTGACGAGCGCGCCCCAGCCCAGCATCGGCGGGATCAGCGCGATCGCGGCGATCGGGAGGTGGACGGCGATGAGGTAGCCGACGGAGGTGCGCAGGTTGTCGAAGATCGTGCGGCCGATCTCGACCGCGTCGACGATCGATCGCAGGTTGTCGTCGACGAGGACCAGCCCGGCGGCCTCGCGCGCGACGTCGCTGCCGCGCGCGCCCATCGCGATCCCGACGTCGGCCGCGGCGAGGGCAGGCGCGTCGTTGACGCCATCGCCGGTCATGCCGACCACCTCGCCACACGCGTGCAGGGCGCTCACGATCCGGAGCTTGTGCGCGGGGACCGCCCGCGCGATCACGTGGACGTCGCGCAAGCGGCGCACGAGCTCGGCCTCGCCCTGAGATTCGATCTCGGCGCCGGTGATCGCGCCGTCCGCGAGGCCCGCGGTCGCCGCGATCGCGCGCGCGGTCTCGAGATGATCGCCGGTGATCATCACGACGCGGATGCCCGCGGCGCGACATCGCGCCACGAGTTCGGCGGTCTCGGGGCGCACCGGATCGGCCAGGCCGACGAGCCCGACGATCGTGAAGTCGAAGTCGTGCGGCGACGCGGGGAGCTCGGCGCCGTCGAACGTCCCGCGCGCGACGCCGAGGACGCGGAGCCCGTGCGTGGCCATGTCCGAGGCGCGCGCACGCCAGCGCTCCGCCGCGTCGGGCGGGAGGTGGCACAGATCGATGATCGCCTCGGGCGCACCCTTGGTGGCGACGATCTGCTTGCCGCCGTCCTGCCAGAGGTGCGTGACCGCGAGGAGCTCGGCCTGGAGCGGATACTCGCGCTGCGCGACCCACCGCGGGTGCACGTGCTCGGTGCTCGCGAGCTCGCGGGCGACGAGCGTCGCGAACGCCTTGTCCATCGGGTCGGTCGCGTGGCTCGGGCAGGCGAGGTGGCCGAACTCGACGAGCTCGTGGGCGGCCTCGGGGAGCTCGCCCACGTCGCCGATCTCCAGCTCGAGCTCGTCGGTGACGAGCCGGGCGATCGCCATCTGATTCTTCGTGAGCGTGCCGGTCTTGTCGACGCACAGGACGGTCATCGCCCCGAGGGTCTCGACGGCGGCGCTGCGTCGCGCGAGCACCCCGCGCTTCGCGATCCGCCACGCCCCCAGCGCGAAGAACACGGCGAGCACGACCGGCAGCTCCTCGGGCAACAGGGTCATCGCGAGCGTGATCCCCGACAGCACCGCCTGGAGCCACTGGCCGTCGGTCGCGCCGCGGAGGACGACCAGGCCGAGGACGAGGACGCCGGCGACGACCGCGAGGCGCGGCACGATGTGATCGACCTCGCGCTGGACGGGCGCGCGCGGAGGGACGACGTCGAGCGCCGCGCCGATGCGGCCGACCTGCGACCGCGCGCCAGTGGCCGTGATCTCGGCGATCGCGTGCCCGCTCGTCATCAGGGTGCCGCCGAAGATCTCGCCGCCGAGCTTCGGATCGCGCTGCACGGGGACCGACTCCCCGGTCACGATCGACTCGTCGAGCGTGATGATCGCGCCGTCGGTGAGCCTGGCGTCGGCGGGCACCCGATCGCCCTCCGTGACCTGGATCAGATCGCCGGGGACGAGCGCGCGCGCCTCGATCACGACTCACGCCCCGTCGCGTCGAGCGCGCGCGCGGGGCACCGCGAGCTCGCGGAGCGCGTCGAGCGCGCGCTCGGTGCGGCGCTCCTGGATGAACGTGATCGTAGCGATCAGCACCACCGAGCCGCCGA
>JAPLLF010000081.1 GCA_026387715.1 Pseudomonadota bacterium | reverse complement strand
GGGGCGGCGTACCGCACGCTCAACGCGTACGGCGCGCTCGGCGGCGTCGCGCTGTCGCCGCTCGGCGGCGGCGGGCTGCGCGTGTTCGCGACGTCGAACGGCTACTACCGCGCCGGCCCGACGCTGGACTTCTATCACTACGGGCTCCTCGATCTGATCGGAGCCGCAGATCGCGACAACACGTCGGGGGTGCGCCTGACCAACGCCTCGGCGGGGCTCAACTTCAAGCCGAGCCAGCGGCTCCGGCTCACGGCGAGCTTCAACCGCGTCGACACCGACACGCTCAACGCGCAGGCCCGCGGGTTCCTCGATCCGGGCGACACGGGAAGCGCGACCGTGCAGAACGAGGCCGGCACGTTCGTGACCCGGCTGTCGACCAACCAGGCCCGCGCAGGCGTGTCGGCGGGGCTCGGGCAGCTGCAGCGGTTCGAGCTGTCGACCGCGATCAGCTATCGCTATCGCCCCGACGTCACGTTGACGGCGCCGGACGGCTCGGCCGCGACCACGCTCAAGGCCGCCAAGGGGGTCGACGTGTTCGCGTCGTTCGTCGATCGGCGCTCGATCAAGGACGCGCGGATCGGCGTCGACGTGTCGCGCACATTCGGGGTCGGCGCGATTCCCTACCAGCGCACCCAGCTGCTCGCGGTCCGCGCGTTCGTGTCGCGCGAGATGGCCAACGGTCACGGCGAGTGGGAGGCCGAGGCGGGCTACACGACGACCAAGGACGTCAACGCGGGGACGACGTGCGCGGCGGGCATGCTCGACACCTGCTTCGGCTCGACGACCAACGGCATCGTGTCGTTCGGTGGCAACCTGTTCTATCGGGTGAACTCGAACTGGTTCGTGCTGGGATCGCTCAACATCAACCGCCAGGCGACCGAGACCCTGCTGCTGAACGTGCCCTCGACCGACCCGGGCATCGTCGGGCTGACCGCCTTCGCGCGCATCGCGTACCGCTTCTAGTCACTGCACGGGGACGAAGGTCAGGTCCGGCAGCACGACCTCGCCGCCGGTCGCGACGATCTCGGTCAGGCACGGCGTGAGCTGCGCGAGCGTCCACTTGCCCGCGGGATCGAGCTCGATCTGCGGCAGCCAGTGTCCGCCTGGTAGCGTCACGTCGAGGCGGTCGTGGGTGATCGTCGCGTCGACGTAGAAGTACTGATCCCGTCGCGGCCACGGGTACCGGATGCTGGAGCCGTTGCCGAAGATCGACGGCGACTCGCCCCCCGGCACCACCGGCGGAATGGCCTGGAACGCGACGCGCACGGTCGTGTCGGGGGGGACCTCGAGGTGCGCGGTGACGTGGGTCATCGTCGGGGCCGGCGCGGACAGCGCGAGGCGCCGGGCCTCGGCGGTCGCGTAGCAGTCGTCGACCTCGGCCTGCTTGCCGGGCACGTCGGCGTACAGTGTGCGCGCACGCGCCAGATCTCCCGCGCGCTCGGCGCCGTACGCGCGCGCGACGTTCGCCCGACACCGCAGGGTCGGGGAGGAGGCATCGAGGGCGAGCGCGTGCTCGACCGCGGTCGCGACGTCGCTTTGCCCGCGTTCGTCCGCGAACGCGAGCTCGATCCCGACGCTGTCGTGCTCGGCGGTCGGTTGCACCACGAAGCGCGTGCACACCGGCGGCCGGTGCATCGCCGCGATGTCCGCCTCGTAGCCCGCGACGTCGCCGAGCCACGCGGACGCCTCGTACGCGTACCGGAAGTTGCACGCCTTGCGGTACAGCTCGCGACCCCGCGTGAGCTCCTTGACGAGCGAGGTGCGCAGCGCGGCCGGGTCGGGCGACGTGATGTCCTGGCTCACGCGCAGGCAGGTCTGCGCGTCCTTCGCGAACGACTCGAGCACGCGCACGGTGTGGGGCTTCGCCGACTCCCACCGCGCGCGATACAGCTCCGCGAGCTGCTCGTAGAGCTCGCGATCGCCGCCGGGGACCTTCGCCTCGAGCAGCGCCAACGCTGCCTCGGCGTCGTCGATCGAGCGATCGCGATCGATCGCCTTGCGGACCTGCGCGCGCAGCGCCCCGGTCGCATCGACGACGGGGTCGGGCGAGCCGCACGCGGCGAGCGCGACGGCCAGCATCCGCGCCGCCGACCTAGCTGAACTTGATCGTGCGATAGCCGAACAATCGTACGCGCTTCGCATACAGATCGAGGATGAACAGGCCGACGATCCCGATCAGCACGTAGGGCCAGAGGTCCTGCGTGTACGGCGTGTTCTCGTCGCCGGGGTTCCAGATCTCGGCGGCCTTGATGTTGTCGTGGCCCCCCGAGACCTGGGCCGCGTGCTTGAGCCCGTCGAGATCCGGCGTGGTCCGCAGGTACTCGAGCGGATAGGACAGGGCGACCGAGCCCATCGACTCGGCGACCGTCTTGCCCTCGCGCTTGTGGACGGCCTTGAGCAGGTAGCTGCCGTACTTCTGGATCTTGAAGTCCGCCGTGTATCGGCCCGCCGCGGTCTGGTCCATCGGCACGGTCTGCATCGTCTTGTTGGTCGAGGGATCGATCACCTCGAGCTGGGTCTCGAGCGAGTTGACGAACTTGTCGCCCGAGTCGATCGCGTCGACCGTGACCATCGCGCGCCCATCCGCGACCTTGGCGTACAGATCGTAGCTGTCGTAGACCTTGCGCCGCATCGAGCTGCGGATGACCTGCGCCCAGAACTTCGGGTAGCTGCCCCAGCGGATCCACTCGGCCGACCAGCGATTCTTCACGTCGCTGGTCCACGCCACCGACGTGCCCGCGCCGTAGCGCCAGCGCGCCAGGATCGGCTCGCCGAGGTCGGAGATCAGGATCGTCTCCGACGTCGGCTTCGGCTTGGTGGTGACGTAGCCGTGCAGCGGCGGCGCGTTCTCGACGTTGGTGCCCTCGATCGCCTCGACGCGCTTCGCGACGCGCACGTGGATGACGTCCTCGACGAGCTGGCTCTTCTGCGCCTCCTGCGTCTCCTTCATGAAGATCTTCGGGAGCGAGCCGATGTCGTCGACCATGTAGAGGCGGCCTTCGCCGGCGTCGGCGATCATCGACAGCAGGTTGCGATCGGCGCCCTGCACGCCGACGCACGACACCGTGATCCGCGAGGCGCGCATGTCCTGGACGAGCTCGGCGATGCCGTCGCTCGGCGCCTCGCCGTCGGTCATCAGGATGACGTGCTTGACCTTGGCGTTGATGCCCGAGAGCTGCTCGTACGCTTCCTTGAGGCCCGGGAAGATGTTCGTGCCACCGCCCGGCGACAGCTGCGCGATCTTGTTCGAGATGGCCATGCGGTTGCCAGCTCGCTGCATGCGCACGAACACCTGGGCCTCGCTGTCGAACACGATCACCGTGATGTAGTCGTCGGGCGACAGCACCTCGGAGGTGACACGCGCGGACTCCTTGGCGGCCTCGATCTTCGAGCCCTGCATCGACCCCGAGCGGTCGAGCACGAGCGCCAGCGCGATGTCGGGTTGCTCGCGGACCTTCTCGGAGTCGAACCGCACCGGCATCATCGCCTCGATGCGCGTGCGCTCGTAGCCACCCGAGCCGAACGAGTCCTGTCCGCCCGCCATGATGAGCCCGCCGCCCATGCTGCCGACGTAGGTGTCGAGCGCCTGCATCTGCCCGGCGCCCATCAGGTGGGCGGGCATGTCGGACACGAGCACGAGGTCGTACTTCTCGAGCTCCTTGGCGGTCGACGGCAACCCTGACGGGCCGCGCACGGTGACGTCGATGTTCTCGTGCTCGAGCGCGCGCTGGAGGTAGCCCGCCGAGCCCGGCTCGTGGAGCACGCCGCCCTCGACGTAGAGCACGCTCGGGCGCCCCTTGACCGGCGCGGTGGTGACCGCCGCATTGTTCTGCGTCTCGGTGTCGTGCTCGAACTTCGCGAGCCGCAGGCGATAGGTCGTCGCGCCCGCGTGCTTGGCGTCCGACTTGAACTTCACGAGGTTCTTGCCCTCGTGCAGCTCGGTCTGCTTCATCGGCTCGAGCGGGTTGGGGAACTCGTCCTGCTGCAGCGTGAGCGTGACGCGCTGGGGCTCGGTCGACCAGATCTCGGCGGTCACCTCGTACGGCTGGCCGACCTTGAGATCGTCGGGCGCGGTGACGCCGACGACGCGGATCTCGCTCGCCTTGTCCTGGTCGTAGGTGCGCCACGAGACCTTGACGCCCATCTCCTTGGCTCGATAGGCCTCGATCGCGACGTCGCCGGCGGTCTGGATGCCGTCGGAGACGATGACCATGCGGAACACGTAGCCGTCCGGGTACAGCCCGTAGGCGAGCTGCATCGCCGACTGCGCGTCGGTGCCGGCCCCGCTGCCTGCGTGCCGCGTGATCGATCCCGACAGCGACTTGCCGTCGGCCTTGCGGACGACCTCGGCCTTCTCGGCGAACGTGATGAGCTGCAGGTTGCCGTCGCCCTCGGCGGCCTCGAACTCGTCGACGTACGTCCTCGCGGCCGTCAGCTGCTTCTCCGAGATCGAGTCCGAGACGTCGACGAGGACGATCGTCGAGACCTTGTTGTCGGTCGTGATCCAGGTCGGTCGCGCGAGCGCGATCGCGATGCCCGCGATCACGAGCGAACGCAGCGTCGCCTGGAGCACCTGCTGGAGCAGCGACAGGTCGGTCAGCGAAAGCACGCGCAGCAGGTAGAACGTCGGGATGATCGAGATGAGGAGTAGCCAGTTCGGATTGAGCAGCGTCACCGGCTTGGCGAGCAGCGGGACCGCGAGCTCGACGCTCGTGTCGTTGGCGAGCCACGCCGTGATGCCCATCCAGATGGCGACCCCGAGCGCGGCCGCGATGGCCAGGCGCACGAGCGCGCCCACCGTGAACAGCGTGCGCAGACTCTTCAGCATTCGATTCGTCATCTAGACCGTGATCCGGCGGTGGTAGGTGATCCACTCGAGCAGGATGAGCCCGGCCGCGAGGAGGAGGATGTACGTCCACAGCTTCTGCGCGTGGGTGATCGCGAACTTCGGCGGCGCGGTCAGCGTCTTGCCGCCGAGCGCGAGGGTCGTCGACGGGGCGATGTCGCTCTCGGTCGGAGACGCGAGGTTGGCGGCCAGCTCGATCGAGGCGATCGGCTTGCCGTCGGCGCCCTTGGCGACGAGATCGTAGTAGCCGACCTTGTTGCCGTAGAACGTCGCGAGCCCGTCGATCACTGGCGTCTTCGCCAGCACGCCGTCGGGTCCCTTGACGTCGGCGTCGGTCGCGCCGACGACGCCGTCGAGCGGCACGCGCTCGCGCCGGCCGGTCGCGTAGGTGGTCAGCAGGTCCGATTGATCGCCGGCGAACCAGTCGAGGGTGTTGACCAGCATCATCGGGAACGCGACGCGCATCGGGAGGTCCGTCGCGCTCTCGCGGCCGAGCGACGGCAGCGAGAACCCGACCAGCAGGATCTTCCGCTTGCCCTCGCGCTTGGTGGCGATGATCGTGTCGTTGATGGAGCGGGCGAGGGAGAGCTCGCCCTTCTTCGGATCGATGGTGAACGTCGCGCTCTTGTCCATGTAGACGTCGCTCATCGTGATCCACCGCATCACCGGGTGCTGCTCGTCGAGGTCGGTGATGTGCGGCGCGCTGGCCTCGCTCTTGATCGCGACCGGGCTGTTCGGGCCGGTCGGGTGGAAGTAGATCAGGCTCGTGGGCGGCGGCGGGATCACGGCCGGGGTGTGCTCGTCGAACACGACGACGTCCATGCCGTCGGCGATCGACGGCCGCGCGTCGTACTCGGCGGGGGTGACCTTGAGCGGATCGACGTTGTCGTAGACGAGCAGGGCGCCCTCGAGGAACAGGTTGTCCTGGGTGACCATCAGGACCTTCTGCTTCTTGCGGATCGGCAGGAGCGCGTACGCCGTGTCGTCGAGCGCGAACGCGTCGGTGCCACCCTTGACGTCGGCGACCGGCCGCAGCGACGCGCGGAGCTTGTTGTCGTCGGTGACCGGCAGCTTCTCGTAGATCTTGCGCTTGATCTCGCCGGGCTTGAAGTCCATCCGCTTGATGTCGACGGCGGTGTCGCCGTTGTAGAGCGCGAGGTCGTGATGCGCCTCCTCCTGCCCGAAGTTCTGCATCTCGATGTAGACCTCGTAGGCGGCCTTGTTCGCGATGTAGCGACGCACGTTGAACGCGACGATGCCGACGTTGTCGCTGCGGCGCCCGACCGGGACGTAGCGCACGTCGATCTTGGACAGGTCGACGTGGGCGAGATCCTTCGACGCCAGCGCGGCGGCGGCGCTGCCGCTTCCACTGCCGACCACCGCCGCGGGCGCCTTGGCCTCCCAGCTCACGAGGCCGAGCTGCTGCTCGGGGAAGGCGCCGTCGGAGATGATCACGATCAGCGGGTTCTCGCGGT
>JAPLLF010001010.1 GCA_026387715.1 Pseudomonadota bacterium | reverse complement strand
TGCGCCGCCACCTCCAGCGCCGCCTGCACTGCCGCCACCAGCGCCACCGCCAGCGCCTCCAGCGCCGCCTGCGCCTCCAGCGCCGCCTGCGCCGCCGGCACCGCCGGCACCGCCGCCACCACCGGCATTGCCAGTGACCTGATCACCCGCAGCGTTGGATCCACCCGCACCCAGCGAGCCACTACCGCTGCCGCTGACCTGGGTCGCAGGCGACTTCGCGACGTTCGCCGTGATCTGCGAACCACTGACCTCGATCACCGAGCCCGCCTTGACGGTGAACGAGCTCGCCGCATGCGCGAGCGACGAAGCCCCCTTGATGGCGATCGTCTCGGTGGTGGTCATCGACAGCTTGTCGCTGTGGATGACCACGTTCGCCTTCGCCTTGACCTCGATGTCACCGGCGCTCTCGATCGTGATGCTCTTCTTGGCCGTATCGAGGACGATCTTGTTCTTCTTCGTCGAGTCGACGATGGTCACCTTCTCCGCGCCATCGGCATCGTCGAAGATCACGCGGTGTCCCGTCCGCGACTTGATCAGCTTCGTGTTGTTCTTGCCCGTCTGGTTGTACTCGACGGGCTCCTGCGCCTTGCTCCACAGCGCGCCGATCACGATCGGCCGGCTGATGTTGCCGTGCTCGAACACGACGAGTACCTGATCGTCGATCTCGGGGAGGAAGTAGGTGCCACGCTCGGCGCCGGCCATCGGGATCGCGATGCGTGCCCACCACGACTGCTCGTCGGGCGCGAGCGTCGGGATCTTGACCCGAACGCGGTAGCCTGGATTGTCCGCGCCGTCCTTGTTGTCGACGACGATCGCGAGATGGACCCCACGCAACTTGTCAGCGCGAAGCGCCGCCGACATGGGCTTGTCGATGGGGAAGAACGTCACGGTGTTTGATTATCCGATGTTGACGGTGGGAGCGTCGAGGCTCGTCGGTGACCCTGCGGTGAGCTTCGTCGCGGATGAACCTTCGACGGTCATGTTCGAACCAGCGGAGATGTCGATCGTGGTCTTCGCGCTGATCTTGACGTTCTGATCAGCCTTGATGAGCAGCTTGCCGTCCTTGCAGGTGACGTCGACGCCGCCCTCCATCGAGGAGACCGACACGCCCGTGTCCCCGGACATCGGCGGCTTGTACACGGCGCAGATGTTGGGGCCCGCACCCTCGGTCGCGAAGTTGCCGATGCCGACCATCAGCTTGGTCGACTTGTCCGCGAGCACGATCTTGGTCTTGCCGCTGTCGTCGAGGATGAGGCGATGGCCCGAGCGGCTGCGATACCCGCGGAAGTTGTTCTTGCCGTCTTCGTTCGGCTCGGGGGAGACGTCCTTCGTGCTCCACACGCCACCGATGATCACGGGCTGCGAGATGTCCCCGTGGATGAACGCGACGACCACGATGTCACCGACCTCGGGGACATTGTACCAGCCGAACTTGGGCCCCTCCATCGGGGTCATCAGCTGCGCCCACGCCGACTGGTCCTTGTCGCCGTTGTCGAGCCAGGCGAACTTCACCTTGATCCGGTTGAGCTTCTTCTCGTCGTCCTTGTTCTGGGTGACCTCAGCGTAGTGCAACCCGTACTGCAACAGGTCGAGCGAGTCTCTCCGTGATCCCCCAGCGCGCACGCGTTATGCCTCTTGACCGTCGCGTGCGAGGCGCAGCAAGGTCGTGAAGCCACCGTCGCCAGACTTCGCGGCCTTGTTCTTCTCGACGCGATGCACGTGGCGCAGGCCCATGACGTAGTAGTTGCCGTTGAACGGGACCGACGCGTTGGTCGAGCTCACGATGATCTCCACCGTCTTGCCGATGTCGACCTTCTCGTTGCCGCTGATCTCGCACTCGCCGGTGATGTACTTGAGGGTCAGATCCATCAAGTGCGCCTTCGCGAGCGCGTTCGCCTCCTCGACGCTCCAGATCGGATGATCGACGACGAACGTCTCTTCCTTGCCGAGCGGCCCCGACGCCGCCGAGGCGTTCTTCGAGCCGAGGGGAGAGGTCGCGATCGACGCGGTACCGACGATCTCCTGCTTCTTCTCCGGGTCCCAGCCACGCACGGTGACCTTCTTGACGACACCCGCCGAGTCGATGATCGGGCTGAACAGCCGGATCGGCTCGCCGACGCCGGCCTTGTCGGTGACGAGCTTGATGCCGAGCTTCGCGCCGAAATCCGGCTGCTTGACCATCACCTTGTCCCCGACGCACCAGACGTGACAACCCAGCCGCGCCGCCCGGGTGCGCAGGAACTCGAGGTCGGTCTGGTTGTGCTGGTAGACGTGCTGATACTTGATGTTCGAGTCGTGCTTCCACTCGAGGGAGAGCCCGGCTGCGCTGACGACCTTCGAGAGGATGTCCTTGTCGGACATCTGCTGGTACGTGACGCTCTTGCGCGCGCGCGACAGCCGCGACAGCTTGTTGAGCGCGTGGATCAACACGCTCGTGTGGCCGTCGCCCTTGTAGATGCCCTTGATCGCGGTGATCTCGCCCTCGAACACCTTCACGCCATCGCGAACGCTGATGACGACGGCATCGCCGATCTTGTGCGAGCTGTGGACGTCGGCCTGGTTCGACAGCTCGATCGTCGCGTGATCGGGTTGGAACATGTCCCGATTGACGGTGTACGAGAGGAACTCGGTATCGGGAACTTTCGCTCCCCCACCGATCTTGATCTCGACGTTCGGTGCGCTAGCTGCTCCTGCCATGGGTTCAGCTCTTCTTCGCGAGGTTCACCACGTCAGCTTCTTTGAGCTTGACGGTGGCGGTCGCGCGTAGGGGAAGGCCGTCCTCGGAGAACATCTGGTACTTCACCGAGAGCGACTCGATCACGCACCGGAACGTCGGCAACCCGCGGTCACCCCAGCGCACGACGCAACGGTGCGGGCGACGCTTGGCCTCATCGGTCGACGCGGCATCGCGAACCGAGGCGAGCTTCTCGAGATCGCTGATCGACTGGGCGACCCCCTGCCCACCGTTCTCGTAGCCATCGAACAACAGCTCGACCTGCATCGAGCGGCCTTCGGCGCCGGTGAACTCGAGCCGGATCTCTCCAGGCTGCGAGGTGTTGCTCGTCTTGTTCGTCGCCGGGGGTTTCGCCCACGGGATCGAGCGATCGACTTGCAGCTCCTTCGGGTTGTACTGCGCCTTCACCTCGACGCCTTCGTCGAGGCTTGCGATCGTGAGCTTGGTCTTCGTCGAGGCAAACAGATCTTTGCTCATAAGTACTCCCCGTTTCGCGAGCGCGCAGTGTCCATCAGTTCGAGGATCTGTCGATAAACCTCGTAGGCGAGCTTCTCGACATCGATTTCAGCCGCGTGGATGCTGGTCGCAGGTTGTTGTGTCTGCGCCGGGGTGGCGTGGCCGACGCCACGCTCCGAGGCAGCGATCTGGTTCGAAGGTGTCGACGTGACGAGCGTGAGCTCGGACAGTGAGATGCCATCGGAGACGCCCGACGAACGATCGTCGAACATCTTACGTGCCGCGGCCTCGAACCATGCCGGGATCTCGGCTTCGCCGCCACCCGTACGCGCCGATGGACGGCTTCCGGTGCGGACGTACTCGGGCTCGGCGGTCGGCGCACGGAGCACGGCGCCTCGAGAGCTGCTCGAGCTAGAGCTGCTCGAGCTCGAAGAGCTGCTCGAAGAGCTCGAGTCGAACGCGGCGGCCGATGCCGACGGAGTGACGTACGAGCCGAGCGCCTCACCCGCACGTGCCGACAAGCCCGCGAGGCCGGGACGGTGGTCGACCTGGAAGTCGGGATCGCCACCGACGAACTCGTTGGCGATGCCCTCCCCGAGGTTGGCGAGGTTGCCCGAGGTCCGTGCGGCTTGCGCGATCCGCGCGCCCGAGGACGACGAACCACGTACGTACGAGCTCGGTGCAGCAGCGTTGAGAGATGTCGCCGTCGCTGTCGAGCGAGACGATCCCGTCGTGCCACTCGATCCAGTCGACGCGGATCCGACCGGCGCGACCGGTGAACCGTCGAACGCATTCGCGTAGACGACCGGCAGGACATCCCACACGGTCGCGGCTCGCTCGTGTGCGGAGGTCGCCATGCCATCTTCTCCCCGACTCGCGAGAGCGAGCGCACGCGCAGCGCGTGCAGCGGGCGACCATGCGCGACCCGTCGCCGACTGACCGAGCGCGATGTACAGCGCATCGAAGCGTGCGCGGCGCGCAGATGGCACGAGCGCCGCGACGGTCGCGAGGACCTCTCGCTCCTCGGGAACCGGTCGGCCCAGCGAGGCTTCGCTCGCCTGTGTGGTGCTCGCCTGCGTCCCACTCGCCTGCGCCGTCGCCTGCGAAGCAGCAGAAGCCGAGGCCGCCGCAGACGCAGAAGTGGCAGACATGGTCGCGGCCGCCATGGTCGTCGCGGCCGCCATGGTCGAACTAGAGGAGAACTCACTCGAGGTCGACGGTTCGTAGCCGGCGGCTTCCGCCCGGGAGATCGCCGCGTACGTTCCGATCTCGGCGACGGCCTGTGCCGCGAGGAGCTCGAGCGCCGCGACCGACATCGCGTGATGTCCATCCGGGCTCGGAGCATCGAGGCCGAGCGCCGCCACGGTCGCCGATGGCCAGAGGAATGCCCCACGTGGCGCGCGACGCTCGACCCCGAACGTCGAGCTGCTCGACATCATCGGCGCGAAGGTCGACGGTGCCATCTCGAAGCCCGCGGCCGCGGTGGATGCAGTGGTGGATGCGGTGGGCGAACCCGCGATGCCAGCCGAGCTACCAACCGAACCAACCGTCTCGGAGGTGGGCGTCGGGAAGGCCGTCGTCGTCGTCGGGGTGACGGCGAACGTCACCCCGGGGATGCCCGAGGCCATCCGCGACGCGCTGCGAAGCTCCGCATTCGACGCGTTCGTCGCGGCCGTGCGGCGACCTTCGGCGTCGATCGTCATCGCCTGTACGAACGTACGATCGACGGCTCCTGCCATCGCGGACAACTGGGTCGGGCCGACCGAGGCGAGCCGTGCGGCCTGGATGGCCTCGATCGGGCCGAAGCCATAGACACGCGCCGCGAGCACGAGCTCGGGGGTCACGAAGTCGAACGAGAGATCCGCTGCAGACCGCTCGGTCTCGACGGAAAATGCGTGGGCGCGGCTACCGACCATGCCCGGCGCGCCGATCGCACCGGCGGCATCGGAGCTCGAGTCTCCGAGCATCGGCAGGCTCATCGCTTCGAGCATCGAGGCGTATACCGCGGCCGCACCACGAGCTTCCGTGGTCGGGACGGGAGTGGTGGATGACGACGCCGTACCGATGGTGGGCGCGAACGCGGCCAGGCTCGCCGGTGAGCCCGGGTGTTGATCGACCGTCCACGACAGCAGCGCCGTCCGCAGCGTCATGAGCGGCGCGGCAGCAGCGGCGGCAGATGCGCGATCCGCTGCTGCCGCTGTCGCGGCTGCAGCGATCGCGACGGAGGTCACGGCGGATGCTTCGGTTGGCGTTCCAGAGGTTTCGGGGAGATCCCCTGTTCCCATCAGCGCCCGGGTGGCCTCGGGGACCTCGGAAAACTCCGGGGCCACATAGGTCGCATCCCAGGTCGGAGCGACGCGGTCCGCGAGCACGCGGGGATCCGACATCGTCGGATCGGCGAGCCATGCCTGGGCGAACTTCGGGCCGATGGCGCTCTCCCCCAACGACAACTCGTGGGTGGTCGGCGCGAGGAGACCCGCGAGG
>JAPLLF010000643.1 GCA_026387715.1 Pseudomonadota bacterium | reverse complement strand
CGGGGCAGCCGTCGGTGTCCTCGAACTGATCCTTGTCCTCGGGATCGTTCGGGCACTTGTCGACCTTGTCGGCGAGGCCGTCCTCGTCGTTGTCGTCCTCGGGGCAGCCGTCGTCGTCGCGGAAGTTGTCGCGATCCTCGGGGACTCGCGGACACTGGTCGACGTCGTCGAGGATCCCATCGCCGTCGAGGTCTCCCGGACCCGGCTTGGCGACCGGCACCTTGTCGGTGCACTTGTCCTTCGGGGACTTCTCGATCGCGAGCGCTGCGTTCCGCTCGGCGATGCCGGCGGCTTCCTTCGCGTTCCAGTAGTTGCCCTCGTCGAGCTCGTGCATCGCGACGTCGTTGTGGGCCTCGGCCATCGCGAGCTCGACCGGCGCGCAACGGATCGCGCCGTGATCGCGCGCGGTGTCGATCAGACCCGCGTTGGTCGCGGTCTTGGCACGGAGCTCGGTACCAGCGCAGCCGACGCAGATCACGAGGAGGAGCGCGAGACGCTTCATGCTCATTCGTCCTTCACCGGCGCGAGCTTCGTGGGCGCGTCGGATCTGTGCGGACGTGGATCCTCGAGGGGTCGCTTGGAGGGATCCGCCGCCGCCGCGATCGCATCCTCGGACGCCTTGTCGGCGGCCTCACGCGCGAGCTTGCCGAACCGATTCGCGCCCTGGAAGTCAGCGCGGCCCGCGTCCTCACGCGCGGCGTGGAGGTACTCCTTCGCGCGCGTGTAGTAGTAGGGCGCGTAGCGATCGGCCTGGAGCGATCTGGCACGATCGATCGAGGTCGACGCACCGCGCGTGACCTCGCTGATGTACGTCGCCGGACCGCACGCGGTGACCACGAGGAAGATCAGTGACAGGCGAGCCACGACCGTCATCCTACCCTCTTGGGGTGGATCACCGCGACCTCACCCGCCGCCCATCGCGTCCGAGCTCGATCGCGACGTAGATCGCCGATCCGAACAGCGCGAGCAGGGACACGATGAACGCCCAGCCGAGCTGGACGCTGAGGATCGAGACACCCTCGTGCTTGCTCTGCCAACCGGGATAGTCGGTCGCCACCGACAGCCGCCCGAACATCGCGACGAACAGGATGAGCAGCACGAGGGCGATCGCGCCGGTCGCGTAGAGGAGCGCCCCCTGGTACCCCCGCCGGACGAGCGCGCCGGCGACATACCAGCCGCCGATCACGAGGACGGCGTGCCCCACCATCAGCGGCACCACGAACACGCTGGCGAGGCGTGCGGGATCGACGGTGTACATCCAGCTCCACGCTGGGTGGACCGCGTAGAAGTACAGCGCGACCGGCGCCACGACCCCGGCAGCGTGGAGCACGACGAGCGGAAACGCCGGGGTCGAGAACGGCCCGTCGGCGCGAATGCGATCGCGAGCGATCAACGCAAACCCGATGCCGAACAGCAGGTTGACGAGCGCGACGACCGGAATGAGAGCCTCGCGCTGAGGGTAGCACGGTCTCGGTCAGCGTCGCTCGAGCGGCGGGGTTCGACTGCCGGTGTCCGGATCGTTCTCGGCCTGTTCGAGCATGGCGCCGCTGGCCGCGAACTCCACGTTGGGTAGGTTCTCCACCCGTTCCGGCGGTGGCGTCGGGACGTCGATCTCGCCCGCGACGAACGTGCCCTCGCCGACGTTGGCCGCGGGCGCGGGCGTGCCCCCCTCGATCGGCGTGCCGTCGTCGTGTGCCTCATGGACGTCCTCGTCAGGAAGCTCGGGAACCGCGGCCACGAGCCCGACCGCCACGCTGGTCACGATCCAGTCGTCCTTGTGCGGCATCCCTGCGACGGTGATCGCCTGCGGCTTGGACGGTGGTGGAGGGATCGCGATGGTCCATGCGCCCGACATGTTCTCGTGACGATCGGCGGCCACCGGCGTGCGCTCCATCGTCTCGTCGGGCTCGCTCGCGTTGTGCGGCGGAGGTGGCGCGACGAACAACCCGCTGGGCGAGTCGTCGTGATCGTCGTCGTCGTGATCGATCACGATCTCGCTGCTGACCGACGTGTCGCTCGACATCACCATCCCACCGCCGGAGATGACCTCGGCGCCGGTCACCTCGTGCATCTCGGTCATCGCCTTCCCGGTCCGCTTCGCCGGGGGCGCCGGGGCCTCCTCGAACACGGTCGCCTCGAAGTCGTCGTCGGCGAGCATCTCGACCTTCGGCGCGTCGTCGTCCTCGGCCTCGCCGAACTGCGTCGCGAACCGCTCGCCGAGGACGTCGTACGCCTTGCGGAGGGCCCGACGCGCGGCGCTCGCGGTCAGCTCGCGACGTACGCGCTCGTAGGCATGCTGGGCGAGACGATCGCGGAGCAGCGGCTCGCCCAGCACGCGGAGCACCTTGCGGGCGAGATCGATGGGATCGAACAGCAACGCCTCGTGATTGTTGTCGACGACCTGGGAGATGGTCTCGCGTTTCGGCGCGACGATCGCGCGCCGACACGCCATGTACTCGAGCAACTTCGTCGGGTAAACGACCGTCGGATTCGGCGACAGATCGGCCGCGGCGGGCACCACGCACACGCTGGCCGTCGCGATCAGCGCCGGCATCTGGTCGTGATCGATCGGCCCCAGGATCTCGACCTTGTCGGCGAGCCCCAGCTCGCGCACGCCGTCGCGTAGCACCTGATCGAATTTAGGCGCCATCGAGCCGGCGATCACGAGCCGCGCATCGACCTCGCGCACGATCGCCGCCATCGCCCGCACGAGGACGCGGATGCCGCGGCCAGGGTCGATCGATCCGGCGTACAGGATCTTGGGCGGGCCGTCCTCCGGCCGGGGGAGGTCTTCCCAGTCGAACCGATCGACGTCGACGCCCGGAGGCGACAACATCACCCGCGCCGGCTCACCGCGCGTGGCGAGCGCCTTCACCGCCGTCATCGTCGGGGCCAGGATCATGTCGGCCGCGATCAGGCAGGCCTCCTCGTCGCGCGCGTACTGCGCGTCGAGCTCGGCGTCCCCGGTCGTCTCGCCGAGCGGCGACCGCGTGAGATCGTAGACGACCGCGTAGCCGAGCCGCGCGCGCGCCTCGAGCACCGGGATGCAGCTCCAGCTGTCGCGGCAATGCACGACGTCGTAGTCGGCGCCGTCGAGTTGCCGCCGGAGCGCGCGCTGGAACGACTGGATCTGCGACTTGAGATCCGCCTCGTGGGAAGGGACCCGCAGCACGCGCACCGACCCCTGGCGCTCGACGTAGCCCTGGTCGCCTTCGCGCACGACCAGCAGGTCGACGTTGTGCATGGGGGTGAGCGCCCGGATCACGTGGCGCAGCTGGACGCCCGCGCGCCGCGGTCCCGGCACAGCGCAGAACCCGGTGAGCAACACGCGGGGCATGTCCGACGATCCTCGGGTACTTCACCGCGTCGCGCAAGCTTGATCCCCCCGGTGTGGTTGGAGTATCTCCCTGCCGTGAATCGACTCATCGACTACTTGCGAGAGCACCTGATGATCGACTTCCAGGGCGAGCTGACGGTGGAGAAGGTGCGGGAGTTGATGGCCGACGACCCGAGCCGCGAGGCCAAGGCGCTCCTGGCGAAGCTGGTCGCCGAGAAGAAGATCGAGGACATGATGCTGGTGCTCGCGGACTGCCTCCTCGAGCCCGTGCAGAAGTCGTTGACCGACGATGCGCGTCCCCTCGATGGGCCGCTTCGCGAGGCGGCTTCCGCAGTGCTCGCAGAAGCTGCGTTCGTTGGCCGGTGACGACTGGTACCAGCGGATGTGCGCTTCTCCCTCCCAGCTCACGTTGCCGCGCTCGGCGGAGAACAGGGGGAAGGAGCTCCCGTGGAGCTTCTGGCAGTCAGCGCAGTGGCAAACCACGACGCCGACGCTCTCTCCAGGCATCGTCACCCGCACGCGGCCGCAGTGGCAGGCGCCGCGGAGCGGCTCGTTTGTCGACATCGTCTCCATCGCGGCGAGCCTTCAGCGCCCGAGCGTCTCGATGACGAGGTTCGCCGTCTCGGTGCCCGAAAAGTTCTGCTGGCCGGTGATGAGGTTCCCGTCGCGCACCGCGAAGCCGCGCCAGAGACCGGCCTGCACGAAGTTCGCGCCGAGCTTCCCCAGCTCGTCCTCGATCCGCCACGGCATCAGGTGTGTGTCGCGCGACAGCGCGCCCATGCCCCAGACCGCGTTGTCGGCGAAGTCCTCCTCGACGTTGGCGAACCCCGTGACGGTCTTCCCCTTGGCGAGGTAGTCACCGTTCGACAGCTTCGCGTGCCGCAGCACGGCGACGCCGTGACACAGCGCCGCCGCGATCTTGCCGGCCTCGTAGAACTGCACGAACTTCCTCTGCAGGTCGATCGCCTTCTCGAAGGAGAACATCGGCGCCTGGCCCCCCGCGACGACGATGGCATCGAAGCGTGCCACGTCGATCTCCGAGACCGGCTTGGTCCGCTCGACCAGCGCGGCGAGGCTCGGGGTGTGGATGAAGCCCATGCTGATGAGATCGGCGGCCGAGTAGCCGCTCGCATCGCGTGGATCGCTCATGCCGTCGGCCTCGCACTTGCCACCGGCAGGGCTGAAGATCTCGATCTCGTAGCCGGCCTCGTGGAACGCGTAGTAGGGGTGCGTCAGCTCGGACCACCAGAAGCCGACCGGCCACCCGGTGGTGGTCGAGGTGGCAGGGTTCGCGATGACGATCGCGACGCGCTTGGACTTGGTCTTGTTCGATGGGTTCGGATCTCGAAGGCTCA
This sequence comes from Pseudomonadota bacterium, assembly GCA_026387715.1. GTDB lineage: Bacteria > Myxococcota_A > Polyangia > Haliangiales > Haliangiaceae > JABFXX01. The sequence continues at coordinate 4,569 of JAPLLF010000643.1, read as the reverse complement.
TGACGATCACTATTGGCCTGGCTCCATGTGCAGGCAATGCAATCGCTTCGACATCATAGTTGCATACAATGCAACTATGGTCGTGCGCGGCGGCGACGTCTGCGGCTCTGGCCGGAGGTCGGGTCCGTCGCATCGAGCCGGGTGCGCGCCTCGTCATGGCGGTCGCCGGCTTCCTCCCGCGACGCGCGCAGGAAGAGGTCGCGCAGGTAGCGGTGCGCGGGGTCCATGTCGAGCCGGGGATGCCAGACGAGGCTCAGGGCATAGGGCCGGAGCTTCACGGGCACCTCGAGCAGCTCCAGCGCCAGCGGGCCTGCGAACCGACGCGCGATGCGCTCGGAGATCGTCAGCAGGTAATCGGTCTCGGCCGCCAGCTGCAGCGCCGTCAGGAAGTACGGCACGGCTCGTGCCACCGTGCGCGACACCCCGCGGTCGCGGAGCACGTCGTCGAGGTACCCGCCGGGTTTGCCACGCGGCGCCACCTGGAGGTGTGGGAGGCTGATGAACTCCTCCAGCGTGAAGCGGTTCTTCGTCACGGGATGCCCCCGACGGACGACGCACACGAACCGATCGGTGAGCAGCTGTCGGCTCCGCATCTCCTGGGGCAGATCGCCGTAGATGCCGACCGCCAGATCCGAGTCGTGGTCCCGCAGGAGCGCAGGATCGTCGGGCGTGTTCGGCACGAACCGGACGCACACCTGCGGTGCCTCCTCTCGCAGGAGCCGGTCCACCGTGGCGCCGAGGATCGTGAGCACGTAGTCGGTCACGTGCACCACGAACGTCCGTGACAGCTCGCGGGCGACGAACGGGCGCTCCGGCTCGAGCGTGCGCCGCGCCTCCGTGACGACGTTGTGCACCTGGGCCTTGAGCGCGATCGCGCGCGGCGTGAGCAGCATGCCGCGGCCCGATCGTACGAGGATCGGGTCGCCGAGTCGTTCGCGGATCCGGGCGAGCGCATGGCTCATCGCTGGGGTCGACAGGCCGACCCGCCGCGCGGCGCCCGTGACGCTCCCCTCCTGCAACAGCGCATCTAGCGAGACGAGGAGTCCGAGATCCGCAGCTTCCATGGTGTGCAACTATGGACGCTTACCGTTGCACGATTCAATGGTGATGCGCTCAGCCCTCGAAGGGTCATCGACGACGGCGAACGATCACGACGGCGGCGTAGCCGGCCGCGGCCGCGACGACGACGCCCATGACGATCAGGCGCGTCGGGATGTTCGAGGCGATCACGTCGAAGGCGTTGCCGCCGTAGCGGTAGTACGGCCACATCCGATCGAACGTGATCGCGCCGGCGAGGTTCACCACGACGCCGACGACGATCGCGACCTTGGCGCCGACGTGCAGCCGCGGCGTCAGCGCGAGCAGCAGCACGAGGAACACGGTGTAGTCGAGGCTGAACCGATAGCCGAACTGCAGCCACCCGGTGTTCATGTACATCAGCGACGGGAGCGCGACGGTCGCGACCGTGATCCACAGCGCGCGGCGGATCGGGCTTGGCTCGCGCGGCCACACCAGGAGCGCGAGGAGGAACGGCGACGTCACCCAGATCGCGAGGCCGTGACCGCTGACCTGCAGCCATGGCGCCTTCGGGAGGAGCTCGGGGAGCAGGCCGAACGCGACGACCAGGTTGCGCGCGAGGTAGTGCAGGTCGAACAACCCCCACTGCTCGATCATGTACTGCTGGCGCACGGGCTGGCCGGTGCCGAGCGCCAGGTAGGCGTGGCCGAACTCGGTCGGCGATCCGAAGCGCACGAGGTTGTAGATCATCCCGAGCGCCGCGATCGCGACCACGGGGAGCGCGAACGGGATCAGCCGGCGGATCCATGCGCGCTTGTCGCCGGCCGCCATCCGCCACGCCTCGAGCACGAACAGCGGGAACATGAACGCCATCGGCGTGCGCGTCATCGCGGCCGCGCCGAGCGCGAGGCCCGCGACGATCGGGTGGGCGGCCTCGACCGAGCCCCACGCGTAGAGCAGCGCGAGGACCACGCCGACGACGTGCGCGGTGAACCAGACCTTGCCCTGGACGGCCGCGAAGAACATCACGCTGCCGAACCCGAGCGCGGCGACGAGCCACAGATCGTCGACGATCCCGCGCTGCGACAGCTTCGCCGCGGCGAGCCGCCGGAGCGCGAGCAGGGTGAGCGGGAGGATCAACGCGGCGACGAGCACGGTCGGGATCACGTCGTTGGCGGCGCGGCCCCCGACGAGCGCGCTGGGGAGCATGATCACCGCCGGGAACGCCGGAAACGAGACGTGGGTCTCCCGCCCGAGCGACCGCGCGATCTGCGCGAGCGGCACCTCGTCGCCGGTGAGCGTCTTGAACATGGGCCGGGTGACCATGCGGCGCCCGCGGCGTTCGCTGCCGTCGCGGAGCGCGACGGTCTCGATCTGGGCCCAGTCGTCGTTGGGGTAGGGCGGCTCGATCGAGGCATGACCGTGCAGCCATGCGTCGGCCTGGAACACGAAGTGGGGCGCGCCGGACTGGTGCCCGAGGCGATCGGACGCGACCGCCCCGTAGGCGAGGAGCCCGACGACGTAGAGCGTCACGTACAGCCAGCGCACGAGCGCGCGACTATACCGTGGTAGCGTCGCGGCGTTGTCGGCCCGGGCCTCTCGCTCGCTCGCTGTCCCGGCGGTGGTGCTCCTCGTCGTCGCGACCTGGGAGGTCTGTGCCACGAGGCAGGCCGCGACGTCGGTGCCCGACGACGTGGCCTGGGATGCCGCCGCCAGGACCGTGCGCGCGGCGTTTCGCCCCGGCGACCTGATCGTGTTCGCGCCCGCGTGGAACGATCCGGTCGGCCGGCTCCACCTCGGAGATCTGATCTCGATCGGCGATGCCGCCCGGATGGACGCGGCGAAGTACGGGCGGATCTGGGAGCTCGCGATCCGTGACGCGCACGCTCCCGAGGTCGACGGGCTGGTCGCGAGCTTCGCGCGCGACGAGGGCGGCATCGCGGTCCGGCGCTACGACCGCTCGCCCGCGGTCGTGCTGGCCGATCTGCGCGATCGCGTCGCCGGCACCCGGCTCGAGGGCAACCGGTCGAAGGGCCCCGTGGTCGAGCTCGCCGAGGTCGGCTTCGCGCCGCATCGCTGCATCCTCGTCGTGCCGACGCCCAACGAGCCGGTCTCGATCACGTTCCCGGGCGTGCCGCTCGGGCGTGAGCTCGTCGGCTACGCCGGCATCGCCGACGTGTTCACGCGGCGCGACGACCGCGTGCCGGGTCGCCTCCAGGTCGCGATCGACGACGTCGTGATCGCCGACACCCACCTCGGCGTCGACGACGGCTGGGTGCGGTTCGCCGCGCCGACGACGCCGGGCACCGGCGACGTCACGATCGTCGTCAGCGCCGATGCGAGCAACCGGCAGATCTGCTTCGCGGCGGAGACCCGCCGATGAGCGCGAAGCTGAGCGCGAAGCTGAGCGCGAAGCTCCTCGGCTGGATCCTCGCGATCGCGACGATCGCGCTCGCCACCTGCGAGCAGCGGCAGCAAGGCCTCGCGCGCGACGAGATCATCTACATGACCAGCGGCTCGCACTACGCCGACTGGTGGATCGCGCGCGTGAAGCACCTCGGCGGCGGCCTGTTCGATCGCGCCGAGATCACGAAGACCTGGGGTGGGCCGAACGCGACCGACAACAACCGGGAGCATCCGCCGCTGATGAAGACGCTGTTCGGGTTCTCCGAGCTGGCGCTCCACGACAAGCTGGGGGTCACCGGCGAGCTCACCGGCTACCGGTTCCCGAGCGCGCTGATGGCCGGGCTGCTCGTATGGCTCGTGTTCACGTTCGTCGTCGAGATCTGGGGGCTCGGCGCCGCCGTGATCGCCAGCGCGCTGGTCGTGTGCTTGCCGCGCGCGTTGTTCCACGCCGGGCTCGCGTGCTTCGACGCCCCGATGACGACGATGTGGTTCGCGGCGATCTACGCGTACTGGCGCGGGCTCGAGCGCCGGTGGCCGTGGCAGGTCGGCGTCGCGTTCGGCCTCGCGCTCGCGACCAAGCACAACGCGCTGCTGCTGCCGTTCGCGATCGTGCCCCACCTCGCGTTCGTCGTCTGGCGGACGCGCGCCTGGCGCCGGCTGCTCGCGCTGGGCTCGCTCGCGGTGCTGGGGCCGCTCGTGTTCGTCGCCGTGTGGCCGTGGCTGTGGTTCGACACGTTCGCGCACGTGCGCGAGTGGCTGGCGTTCCACATGACGCACGTGCACTACAACTTCGAGTACCTCGGGCACAACTGGAACGCGCCGCGCTTCCCGTGGCACGTCGCGCTGGTGACGACGCTGTTCACGGTGCCGGCGACGACGCTGGTCGCCGCGGTGTTCGGCGTGGTCGCGTGGATCGCCCAGCGGGCGACCGGCCCGGATCGCGCGCGCGCGCCGGCCCTGCTGCTGTTCCTCTCGGCGGGCGTGTCGATCGGGCCGTTCCTGCTCGGCTCGACGCCGATCTTCGGGGCCGAGAAGCACTGGGCGCCGGCGATCCCGTCGATCTGCATCGCCGCGGGCGTCGGCGTGGTGTGGGCCGTGCGCCGCACGGGGTGGCACCCGCGGCTCGCGCTCGCCGTCGTCGGTGGC
>JAPLLF010000158.1 GCA_026387715.1 Pseudomonadota bacterium | reverse complement strand
CTCGATCTGTCCCCAGTCGTCGCCGGTCCAGGCCTTCGCGAGCGCCGCGACGTTGCGGATGTAGTAGCTGGTCTGGTTGAGCGAGCCCGAGTCCTTGTCGCCGAGCTTGGCGTAGCAGGCCGCGCCGACCTTGAACGTGGTCAGCTTCGAGATGATCCACGGGCCGTAGTAGGAGCCGCTGCGCTCGCGGACGGCGAACGCGAAGTCGTCCCAGCGAGGCTCGCCCGGCTTCGCCGTCGTCGACGACGGAGCCCCCGGCGCCATCGGGCCGGCCGGCCCACCGTAGCCAGACTGCACCGACGGGTCGGTCCCGACCGCGCCGTCGCCGGCGGCCACCGGCGGCGGACCGCTGGGCCCCGTGGTGGTGCCACCGACGCCGAAGCCGGCGCTGCCCTGGGCGAGACAGCCCGACGCGACCGACGAGAGGAGGGAGAGCAGGAAGGCGGAGCGGAGCGTGTGGACCATGAGGTCGGGAAGAGCAGCCCGCGTGCCAGTGTAAGTGCGCGAAGTCGTTTGGTATCCAACCTGGTCGCCGCGGGGTCCAGCACGCGGATCGCGGGGTCGAGCCATCGGTTGGCGTAGAGTGGGCACGTGACCGAGCTCGATGCTGCCAAGCCCCTGTCTGGCGCTCACGTCGTCGTCTGCGTCGGTGGCGGGATCGCCGCGTACAAGGCCGCCCTGATCGTGCGGCTGCTCGACAAGGCCGGCGCGACCGTCGAGGTCGTGATGACCGCCCGCGCGCAGCAGTTCATCGGCGCGATGACGTTCCAGGCGTTGACCCGCCGCCCGGTGTTCACCGACATGTTCAGCGCCACCGAGGAGGCGACGATCGGTCACATCCAGGTCGCGGATCGCGCGGACCTCGTGATCGTCGCGCCGGCGACCGCGAACCTGATCGCGCGCCTCGCGGCGGGCATGGCCGACGACCCGGTGTGCTCGGTCGTGCTCGCGACCAAGGCGCCGGTGCTGCTCGCGCCGTCGATGAACGTCAACATGTGGTCGCACCCGCTCACGGTCGCGAACGTCAAGCGGCTGATCGACGTCGCGGGCCATCGCACCGTCGGGCCCGGCACCGGCTTCCTGGCGTGTCAGTGGGTGGGCCCCGGGCGGCTCGCCGATCCGGAGACGATCGTGGCGGCGGCGGCCGCGATCCTGGGACCGCAGGATCTCGCCGGCCAGCGGATCGTCGTGACCGCGGGGCCGACGTTCGAGCCGATCGATCCGGCGCGCTTCATCGGCAACCGGAGCTCCGGCAAGATGGGGGTCGCGCTCGCGGCCGCGGCGGCGCGGCGCGGGGCGACGGTGCAGCTGATCCTGGGCCCGAGCGCGCTTCCGGATCCGCTCGGCGTCGTCACCACCCGGGTCGAGACCGCCCGCGAGCTCGAGACGGCGCTGGCTGCCGCGGTCACGACCGCGGACGTCGTCGTGATGGCGGCGGCGGTGGCGGACTACCGGCCCAGGACCGTCGCGACCCAGAAGCTCAAGCGCGGCACGCTCGGCAAGACCACGACGCTCGAGCTCGTCGCGAACCCCGATCTGCTGGCGGGCCTGGGCACCCGACGCAAGGCCAAGGGGAAGCGCAAGGGCGCGCCGATCCTCGTCGGGTTCGCGGCCGAGACCGCTGACGTGATCGCGAACGCGCGCAAGAAGCTCGTCCACAAGCGCGTGGATCTGATCGTCGCGAACGACGTCTCGGAGGCCGACGCCGGGTTCGGCGTCGACACCAACCGCGTGATCCTGGTCGACGCCGCGGGTGAGGTCCACGTGCCGCACGCCGACAAGGCGACGGTGGCGCACCGGATCCTCGATCGGGTGGTCGCGCTCCTGCCTCGCAAGCATCTGAAGTAGGTTTCGTCGATGAAGACCTGCGTGGTAGTCGGGATCGTCGCGAGCACGATGTTCGGTGGCCTCGCCCTGGCGGATCGCGCCACGGCCGACAAGCTCGCCAAGGAGGCGCACGCCACCAAGGATCCGACGACGGCGGCCGCCTGCGGGCAGGCCTACCTCGACGTCTACAACCAGGCGCCCAACGACCCGACGAACGACGAGGTCCTTCAAGGCGCGGCGGTCTGCTTCGACGAGGCGCGCTCGATCGGCGCGGCCCTGCAAGCGATCGAGCTGCTGCGCAAGTACCACCCGACCTCGAAGTTCATCGCGCCCATGACCTTGCGGAGCGCCGACCTGTACGCGCGCGTCGCGATGCACGACCGCGCGGCGGAGCGCTTCGAGGAGTTCGCCAAGAAGTACGCGGGAGATGTGGACGCGCCGGACGCGCTCGCCTCCGCCATCCAGCTCCGGGTGGCGTTCGGGATCGACGAGGACAAGGCGATCGCGGACGCGGCGCTGTACGCCAGGACGTTCGGCGCGAAGCGGCCGACCGAGGCCGCCCACCTGATGCTCGACATCACGGACGTCGTCGAGCGCAAGGGGCCCGACGCGCTGGTCGCGCACCTGCAGGACTACCTGCGGCTCAAGAACTGTAGTTCAAAGGGTTGGGAAGGGAGGAACACGGATGGTTGACGTTGAGCTGGTTGACGTTGAGCTTGACGCGTTTGACGTCGACCACCGCCTTGACGCTTTGAACGGCCAACGTAGAGGTTGACCCCAGGCTCGCCGATCGT
>JAPLLF010000272.1 GCA_026387715.1 Pseudomonadota bacterium | reverse complement strand
CGGGGCAGCCGTCGTCGTCGACGAACCCGTTGCGGGTCTCGGGGACGTCGGGGCAGGTGTCGTCGACGTCGAGGATCCCGTCGCGATCGTTGTCGGCGTCGGGACAGCCGTCGCCGTCCTCGAAGCCGTCGAGGTCCTCGGCGTCCGCGGGGCAGGCATCGGCGTCGCCGACCAGGCCGTCGTTGTCGGGGTCCGTCTCGGGACAGCCGTCCTCGTCGGCGATGCCGTTCACCGTCTCGGCGTCGCGCGGGCAGTTGTCGAGCCAGTCGGGCAGGCCGTCCTCGTCGGTGTCGGTCTCGTCGATGCGCGGCTGGTGGGGCGGGGGTGGTGGCGCGGCGGCCCGCACGATCTTGCGCGGCAGCCCGAAGGTCGCGCCGACGCCGATCTGGAACTCGAGCGTCGAGGTCGCGGCGCCCTCGCGGGCGGGCATGATCCCGTGCCGCAGGTCGAGCCGCAGCTGCCAGCGCGCCGACAGGGCGCTGCTCGCGCCGAGCCCCCAGTAGACGACCGGATCGGTCTCCTTCGTCATGAACGGAGACGTCGACGCTATGGTCTCGCCACCCGCGCCGAGCACGAGGTGCGGGCGGACCGTCGGGAGCCCGAGCCGGAGCATCGCGTGGGCGTGCCAGCCGAACACCGGTGCGAAGTACGCCATCCGGCTGCCGCCGAGGTCACCGGTCGACGCGGGGGAGATCGCCACCTCGCCCTCGACGCCGAGCGCCAGCGGATGGCCGCCTGGGGTCGCCAGCGCGGGCAGGGCGACCCACAGGAGCCGCCCCCCGAAAAGCACGCTCGTGCCGGGGATTTGCTCGGCGGCCCACGAGTTTCCGAGCTGGATGTTGTCGCCGAAGTAGTCGATGCCGACGAAGCCGGACGCCTCGAGGCGAGGTTCCGCAAGGGCGACATGCCCCGAACCGAGCGCGAGCGCTCCCACGACGCCGATGACGACCTTCACGGATCGATCTTACGGCGACCCGTGACCGTGTTCCAGTTGTGGCAAGCTCGACCCTCTCGATGCTCACCTTCAGTACGAATCCCGACACCGCCGAGCAGCAGATGAACGCCATCATCTTCTACCTCACGGCTTTCGGGTACATCGACGGCGAATTCGACTTCACCGAGAAGACGTTCGTCCGCATCTACATCCGCCAGCTGGTCACCGCGCGGGCGAAGGCCGCGATGCCGGACGAGGACCCGAAGGTCCGCGAGGAGATCATCAACAAGTTCGTCGCGCACTTCCACGAGGTGTTCGAGAACATCGATCGCCAGGTGCGCGGGCTGTTCGACGAGGCGGTCGCCGATGGCGAGGATGTCGAGAAGTTCGTCTATGCCAAGCTCAAGCTGCGCAGCTACGAGATCTTCCAGAGCTTCGAGCGCGCCAACCAGCAGGAGCTGCTCGCGACCATCGACGAGCTGATCTACGCGGACGGCAGCGTCCACCCGTCGGAGGAGAAGTTCCGGCGCGAGATCGAGGCGCTGCTCGACGTCCCGCAGGCCGCGATCGCCGACGAGGACATCGAGATCCTCCACCAGAACCGGGTCGAGATCGCCGACGCGGCGCAGCGCAGCACCAAGCTCGAGGATCACCCGTTCTTCCAGAAGTTCGAGCAGCACTACTCGTCGCAGCCGGAGCGCATCAAGCAGCAGGTCGACGCCGACCTCGAGCTGATGAAGCGGTTCGTCGCGCAGCTGACCCTGATGCGCGCCAAGGGCGAGGGCAAGCTCGTCGACAAGGACACGGTCACCGACTTCGCGGGCCAGGGGCAGTTCCTCGACGGCCACGTGTTCGTCCACCCCGCCAAGGAGGGCCAGGTCTACGAGCTCACCGTGCTCGGTGATCTGCACGGCTGCTACAGCTGCCTCAAGGCGGCGCTGCTGCAGGCCGACTTCTTCGCCAAGCTCGAGGCGTGGAAGCTCGACCACAGCAAGCCCGAGCCCAAGCTCGTGTTCCTGGGCGACTACATCGATCGCGGCATGTTCAGCTACAACGGCGTGCTGCGCACGATCATGCAGCTGTTCCTCGCCGCGCCGGAGCACGTGTTCCCGCTCCGCGGCAACCACGAGTACTACATCCAGTATCAGGGGCGCATCTACGGGGGCGTGAAGCCGGCCGAGGCGATCAACACGCTCGTCGGACATATGTCCGGCGAGGTGTTCGCCGAGTACATGCACATGTTCGAGGAGCTCCCGAACATGCTGTTCTTCGACGACCTGATGTTCGTGCACGCGGGCATCCCGCGCGACGCCGAGATCAAGGCCAAGCTCAAGGACCTGTCCGGGCTCAACGATCCGGACATCCGCTTCCAGATGCTGTGGAGCGATCCGTCGACGGCCGATCACATCCCCGACGATCTGCAGGCGCAGAACGCCCGCTTCCCGTTCGGCAAGCTGCAGTTCGAGGCGTTCATGAAGCGCCTCGGGTGCTCGATGATGGTGCGCGGTCACGAGAAGGTCGATTCGGGGTTCCGCCCGATGTACGACGACGTCTCGCTGATCACGCTGTTCTCGGCCGGCGGCGCGGACAACAACGACCTGCCAGCTGACTCGTCCTACCGCAGCGTGACCCCGATGGCGGCGACGATCCGGCTCGAGAACGGCACCGCGCAGGTGACGCCGTGGTTGATCGACTACAAGCGCTTCAACGATCCGAAGCGCAACCGCTTCTTCGCGACGCGGCCCGAGATCGAGCACAAGGTCGGCTAGCGAGCGGCGTGGCGAGCTGGTTCGTCTACCTGGCGCGCTGCGCCGACGACACGCTCTACTGCGGCGTCGCGACCGACGTCGCGGCGCGGATCGCCGATCACGACGCCGGCCGGGGCGCACGCTACACGCGCGGGCGCGGCCCGCTCGCGGTCGTGCTCACGCGTCGCTGCCGGACCCAGGGCATGGCGCTGTCGCTCGAGTACGCGATCAAGCAGCTGTCGCGCCGCGCCAAGGGAGACCTCGACGCCGCGGCCGTCGCCACGATCGCGCGACGGCTTCAGTCGAAGCGGCGCAAGAAGTCCCACGCGGGATCGTCGACCACGTCGACCTGAGCCCCGTCGGGCGCGATGCCCGTGACGTCGATCCCCGGGGGCGCGACGAAGTGGAGCACGCGGACGCCGGCGCCGGTCTCGCGCCCGACGAAGATCGCGTCGGGGAGCAGGATCGCGTCCTCCAGCGCATCGAGCGCGGCGGCCTCGTCGTCCGACGGCAGCCCGGCGTCGTCGGGGGCCGCGAGCGGGATCGTGATCGTCAGGTGCGCCGTACAGGTCGGGTGATCGATGCGCTTGAGCGCGAGGTTCACCGTCGCGAACCGCGGGCGTCCGTCGTCGCCCTCGCCGCGGAGCAGCGCGAACTGCTCGTAGGTCGCGGTGACGGCGAGCACGCCGACGGCCTCGATCAGGTAGGCGAGCGGCTTGGCCTCGTCGGGCTCGTCGTTGGCCAGCTCGATCGTCCCGATCCAGCGCTCGACGCCCTCGCTGCCGATCGCGGTGTCGAGCGCGTCGTAGGTCACGTGCCAGGCGCGCTCGGCGAGGGCGGCGAACGCCGGGTGATGCACGACGAGATCGATCCTCTCGCGCGCTTCGTCGATCGCGAAGGCGACGAGCAGGCGGTCGAGGTCGACGGCGACGCCGGCGAGAGTCACGTGGCGCGAGGGTATCGCGGAATCGACGGTGATCGTACGCGGCGCGCGGCGATCCGACCGGCTACGCGAGCGCGTCGACCGTCGAGCGCGGCCCGCGAGACGCTCCGGTTGCAGGTCCCGGTGCCAGCGCCACACCGTGGTCCTAGATAAATCACCTAGTCGAGCGGAACGAAACGTCGACGACCTGCCGGTTCACGACATCGCTGTCACGACCTGAGTGATACTGCCGCTCGTGGAACAAAACATCCCGGTCGTGAGTCTCCCCGACTGGAGAGATCCCGAAAAGCGCAAAGACCTCGTCGAGATCATCGGGGCAGCGCTCGAAGACTACGGCTTCTTTGCGGTCGCCAATCACGGCATCCCCGACGCGTTGCAGAAGCGCGCGTACGAGGTGTCGCGCGAGCTGTTCCACCAGCCGACGTCGGTGAAGGCGGCGTACAACGATCCGGCCCGCAAGGGGCAGCGCGGCTTCACGGGCTTCGGCACCGAGCACGCCAAGGATTCGCAGGCGCCCGATCTCAAGGAGTTCTGGCAGGTCGGCCGCCCCGACGTCCCCGACACGCACCCGGTGCACCAGCCCTACGGTCCCAACGTGTGGCCCAAGGAGGTCCCGACGTTCGGGCCGACCCTGGCCGAGCTGTACAAGCACCTCGAGCGTCTCGGCGGCATCCTCCTCGAGGCCGCGGCGTTGCACCTCGGCGAGCCCGCCTCGCGGTTCCGCGAGATGACGAAGGACAGCGACACGATCATCCGCGTCCTCTACTACCCGCCGGTCCCCGCCAACGCGCCGCCCAACGCGGTGCGCTCCGCCGCGCACGAGGACATCAACCTCATCACGCTGCTGTCCGCCGCCACCGCGGGCGGCCTCGAGTTGCTCCGCCGCGACGGCACGTGGATGCCGGTCCAGACCGATTTCGACACGATCGTCGTCGACGCCGGGGACATGCTGCAGAACGTCACGAACGGCCTCTACAAGAGCACCACCCATCGGGTGGTGAACCCGACCGACTCGTCGACCGAGCGCTTCTCGATGCCCTGCTTCGTGCACGCGCGCCGCGAGGTCGATCTCACCCCGCTCGCCAGCTGCGTCGAGCGCAGCGGCGGCGAGAAGAAGTACGAGAGCATCACGGCGGGCGACTTCCTCGATCGCCGGCTCCGGGAGATCGGCCTCGGCTGAGCGACGTCTCACCGGCTTCCGTTCGCGCGGTTCCGAACCCGGGTTGATATTGATTCCTCGATCTGCAGGCTGAAGCGACGCGGTTTCGAAGCGACGCGGTTTCGAACCCGGGTTGATTACTTCCTCGCGAAGCAATGCGGTTCCGGTTCCGAACCCGGGTTGATTCTGTCGGTCGCCCGGACCCACACTTGTGTTGGCTTCGGTTGGTTCCGCCCCGGGTTGATTCTGGTCGGTCGGTTCCGCTCGCTGCCCAACGTGTTCATGATCGTCGCGGTCGTGACCCGCCGGCCGGTCTGATCGACGAGCTCGTTCCCGGTCCCGCGCCACCTGGGTTTGGGTTGATCCAGTGAGTTGGTCGTCTGACCGTGTTGGCTAGTTTCGATTAAGGATTCCTTGATGGTTTCCGACGCGGTTCCGGTTTCCGAACCCGGGTTGATTTTGCTTCCTCGATCGTGATCGGTGGCGGCTCGCATTCGGAACCCAGGGTTGCTCGTTCCGGGTTCCGCCCCGTTCGGGTTTCCTCACCCGGGTTGATTCCGCGCTCGCGGGTGAGGGCTGCTAGACTTCAACTGCGTCCGGATTTCGGACAGGTTCGTAGCCAACCGCACGAGATCCATCCACCAGGATTGGTTGATTTATAGTTGTTCATGAGACCTCCCTGACAGTTTAGGGTCAGGGGCGATTTGTCCGGATTTCGGACACTTTGGGCGGATCTCGGACAAGACGAAATCGCGAAGTATGTAACGTCGCAGGTTTGCGGCTGGCACACTACATGCTTGATGCGAGACCCCACATGTCCAGACCCCGTCAGGTGCTTTCCGGTCGGTTCTACATGCTCACGCGTCGTTGCACGCAGCGGCAGTTCCTTCTGCGCCCAGATCCCATCACCAACAACGCGTTTGCATATTGTCTCGTCGAGGCTGCGCAACGTTTCGACATCGACCTGGTGCTGACCCAGCAGATGTCGAACCACCACCACACCGTGCTGCTCGATCGTAATGGCACCGTGGTCGAGTTCATGGCGCACTTCCACAAGTTGGTCGCCAAGTGTCAGAACGCGTTGCACGGACGTTGGGAGAATTTGTGGTCGAGCGAGCCACCATGCTTGCTTCACCTCGTCGACACCGCCGCCGTGATCGACAAGCTGATCTACGTTGCGACCAATCCGGTCAAGGATGGGCTGGTCGAGCGAGTGCACCACTGGCCAGGGATCAACGCGGTCGGCGCGCTGCTCTCAGGTCGCCCACTGCGCGCTCGATGCCCGCGCCACTTCTTTCGGGAGAAGGGTCCGATGCCCGGAGAGGTTTCGCTGGTCCTGACTATCCCGGCCGAGCTCGGCGACCGAGACGAGGTGCTTGGTGCACTACGTGCGGGAATCGCCGCTGTCGAGTCCCACCACGTGCAGCAACGTCTCTCAACAGGGCGACGAGTACTCGGCCGTCGTGGGATCGTACGTCAGTCGTGGCGAGAATCGCCTGCGAGCCGGGAGCCGCGGCGCAAGCTGCGCCCACGTGTAGCAACGCGTTGTCGCTGGGCGCGTCTCGAAGCCCTCGGCAGGAGTCGCGAGTTCCTGTCCTCCTACCACGCAGCGCGCATAGCCTGGCTGGCGGGCACCCCCATTCCGTTTCCCCCGGGAACCTACTGGTTGCGCCGCATGCTCGGTGTGCCGATCGCTGCAGAAGCGAATTGAGGTGCTCGAATTTCAAGGAACAGCGCAACCCTCGGGGTTGCGCCGTCGCGGCGTGGCCATTCATTCTTGAAGACGATGGTTTGAATGCCCGAAATGGACGGCTGGCATCCATACGTGTCCCAGGTTGGCGGTTGGAACGTGGGGTTGGAACGTCCCTCCCACAATCAACCCGGGTGCGGTTCAGGGTACGCTCGCGGGTGCGGTTGTTAGGGAGCAGTTCCCTTGATGGATCGCAGGCGGTTTCAGGGCGGACTGGTTGATGGTCGGCGGATCGGACGCCATCCCGACCGGTGCGTGGTCGGGATCCAGCTTCTTGATGTAGAAGCATCGTCCGACTATCCGG
>JAPLLF010000615.1 GCA_026387715.1 Pseudomonadota bacterium | reverse complement strand
GGGGGTGATGGGCGGCGGGGGAGGGGACAGATCGACGCCGGGCGCGGCGGGCGGCGGCACCAGGTCGTGGCCGTGACCGTCGTCACCCCCGGTCGCGTTCGACGTGTCGATGCGGACCTTGGCGAGGTTGGCCTCGTCGATCTCGACCTTGGCCTTGGCGCGGCTCTCGTCGAGGAAGTCCTTCTGGGCCTGCAGGCGCTTGTCGCGAAACAGCTTGTTGCGGATCTGCGGCTTGGCGTCCTCGAAGCTCTTCGTCATCGAGTGGCGACGGCCGGTCTGCTTGAGGATGTAGAACGTGCCGTTGCCAGCGTCGACGACGTCCGACACGTCGCCGGTGTTGACCAGCCCGAACGCCGCCTTGACGACCGCCGGGGGAGCCTCCTTGGAGGCGAGCTCGAGGTAACGCAGGTCGCCGCCGCGCAGCTTGCTGTCCTCGTCGGAGGTGTACTTGCCGACGAGGTCGCGGAAGCCCTTGTTCGTCTTGCCGGCCTCGCCCTTGGCCTCGATCAGCACGCGATCGGCCTGGGCCTTGTTCTTGAGGATGATCGCGGAGGTGCGGACCTCCTCGGGCTTGACGTACTCGGCGAGGTTCGCGTCGTAGAACTTCTTCATCTCCGCGTCGGTGATCGAGTCGGCGGTGACGCGCGCGTCGAACTCGTCGCGCATCAGCTTCTGGATCATCACCTGCTTCATCGTGCGGATGACCTCGGGATCCTTGTCGAGGCCGCGGCGGACCGCCTCCTTGGCGAGGACCTCCATGCGGATCAGCGAGTCGAGGAACTCGCGCTTCTGCTCGAGGGACGTGTAGCGCGCGCGGATGTACGGCGACTGCCGGTTGATGCGCTCCTGGAGCTCGCCGAGCGTGATCGTGATGTCGTCGATCTTCGCGAGCGGCGTCTTGAGCTCGTCGGCGCTCTGCCCCGGCAGCGGGGCGCCGGGCGCGTGCGCCGGGACCTCGCGCGGGACGGCCGTGGGCGTCGGGGTCGACGCCGTGTTGTCGAGGATCGAGCTCGACCGCTCGCAGCTCGCGAGCAGGGCGAGCGGGATGATCAGCCTACGAACCCGAGTAAACACAATAGGTTCAGGTAGCACGAGCGAGGGCGTCCAACAAGACCCGCCTTGCCCCGGCCGCCCCACCCGGCGGGGGAGCCGCGATCGCGTAGCGCCCGTCGGGCAGCTTGCGCCAGCCGGCGAGCTGCCTGGCGAGCGGGACGTCGGGCGGGACCGCGATGGCGACGCGGGTCGCGCTGATCTCGAGCGCGACCACCCCGGCGCCCCGGGCGATCGCCTTGACGCCCATCAGCTCGCCCAGGAGCACGGTGTCGCCGGGCAAGGGCCCGTAGCGATCCGCGATCTCGCTCATCACGCGCGCGATGTCGTCGTCGGTCTCGACCGCCGAGAGCCGCTTGTACAGCTCGAGCCGCTGGCCCGGGTCGGGGACGTAGGCGTCGGGGATGAAGCCGGGCGTCTCGATCTGCAACTCCGGATCGATCGCGCTGTGGATCGGCGTGCCGTTCAGCTCGGCGACGGCGCTCTCGAGCATCTTGACGTACTGGTCGAAGCCGACCGCGGCGATCGAGCCCGACTGCTTGGCGCCGAGCAGCTCGCCGCCGCCGCGGATCTCGAGATCCTGCGACGCGATCTGGAAGCCGGCGCCGAGCTCGGTGAACCGTTGCAGGGCCTCGAGCCGGCGGCGGGCGTCTTCGGTGATGTGCTCGGGCTCCGGCACGAGCAGGTAGCAGTACGCGCGATCCTTGGAGCGGCCGACGCGCCCGCGGAGCTGGTAGAGCTGCGCGAGCCCGAACGCGTCGGCGCGGGCGACGAACATCGTGTTGGCGCGCGGGATGTCGAGGCCGCTCTCGACGATCGTCGTCGCGATCAGGACGTCGGCCTCGCCGCGCACGAACTGGAGCATGACCTCCTCGAGCTGCTCGGCCGGCAGCCCGCCGTGGCCGATCGCGATCCGCGCGCTCGGGACGAGCGTCTTGAGGTAGAGGCCCCAGTCCTCGATCGAGCGATCGTCGTCGCGCGGCTTGGTCTTTCGACGGGGCTCGTCGCTCCGCTCGTCGTTCGGGATCCTGGGATCGACCAGCCGGCGCCCGGCGGTGCCGATCGTCGGCGTGATGAAGAAGATCTGGCCGCCGCGCTCGAGCTCGCGCTCGATCGCCTCCTTGATCACGAGATCGTCGACGCGGCTGACGAACGTGCGCACCGCGCGGCGATCCGCCGGCGGCGTCGCGATGATCGACAGGTCCCGCAGGTTCGCCATCGCGAGGTGCAGCGTGCGCGGGATCGGCGTCGCGGTCAGCGTCAGCACGTCGATC
>JAPLLF010000057.1 GCA_026387715.1 Pseudomonadota bacterium | reverse complement strand
ACGCGCTGTCCGACGCCGCCCGCTTCATGACGGACTCGTGGGCGCACCCGGCGCAGGACCCGATGGCGGTTCGGCTCGGCCTCGTCGGCGGTGGCCACACGGTCGCGCCGCTCGAGGCCCCGGTGGTGCCGGACGGGCTCGTCAAGCAGGGCATCGAGGCCCTGAGCGAGCGCGTCGTCCGTCCCGACTCGCTCAGCGTCTGATCGTCTCCTGCTCCTTCTCCTTCTCCTTCTCTTTCTCCTTCTTTTCTCCCGTACGCTAAGCCCATGCGATGGGCCCTGGTGTTTTTGTGGGTGGCGGCGTGCGGTGACAACGAGCCCGCCGCACCGGATGCGCCACCGCTGGTGCCCGATGCCCCCGGCGACATCGTCGCGCAGCTCGACGCGCTCCCCGGGGTCACCGCGCCGGCGTGGACGCCACCTGATGGCTTCCCGGTGCCCGACGGCTATCGGTACATCGACGTGTGGTTCACCCAGCCGATCGATCACGCGCACCCCGAGCTCGGGACCTTCCAGCAGTACGCCGCGATCATGCATCGCGACACGACGGTCACCACCCCGGTCGTGCTCTACACCTCGGGCTACGAGGCCGGGTGGCGACGCTATCGCACGGAGCCGACTGAGCTGCTCGCGGGCAACCAGGTGTCGCTCGAGTATCGGTTCTACGGCACGTCGAAGCCGGTCGGGGACATCGACTGGAGCAAGCTGACCGTCGAGCAGGCGATGGCCGACGAGCACGCCGTGCTCGCGCTGCTGCGCCCGATCTACGACGGGGCGGTGATCGAGACCGGCGGCAGCAAGGGCGGCGAGAACGCGATGGCGCACATGCACGCGTATCCCGACGATCTCGACGGCGTCGTCGCGTACGTCGCGCCGGTGATCACCTCGCTCGCCGACGCGCGCTACGACGGCATCCTCGATCGCATCGGCCTCGCCGACTGCCGCGCGAAGCTGCGCGCCGTGGCGCGCGAGCTGCTGCTGCGACGCGTGCCGCTCGAGGCGATCGCGATGAGCGACGGCGAGACCTACGCCCGCGCCGGGCTCGATCACGCGTTCGAGACCGCCGTCGTCGAGCTCGAGTTCTCGTTCTGGATGACGCGCGGGGAGGGCGACTGCGGTCAGGTGCCGACCCCCGCCGCCGACGCGAGCGACGTCGCGCTCTACAACTTCCTGTACGACACCGGCGGCGCGGGCGGCTACGCCGACGCGGTGCTCGACAGCTCGGGCCAGCAGTACATCTACCAGGACCAGGCCGAGCTCGGGTATCCGGTCTGGAACCACGGCTACCTCGACGACCTGATGACCTACTCGTACGAGGACTGGACCGCGTACATGCCGACGTCGGCGCAGCACCCGACCTACGCGCCGGCCCAGGCGATGGCGCTCGCGACCTACCTCGCGTCGGCGCCGACGCGCATCATGCACGTCGGGGGCGAGTGGGATCCGTGGAGCGCGGGCTACCCGACGATCGCGACCACGCACGACGCGTTCGACTACCGCGTGGCCCACGGCAGCCACTGGTCGAGCGGCATCTACTCCCTGGCGCCCGCCGACCAGCTCGCCGCGACGACGACGCTGCGCCGGTGGGGCAAGGTCGCCACCGCCAAGGCGGTCGAGGTCCCGGTGCGCGCGCCGCTCGCGTCGATGGCGACGCTGGGCCCGGCGCCCAACACGCGCCACGCTCGGTAGCGAGGCTACCTTGTCGCGGGGCGTCGCGGGGGTGGTGGGGGTGGGG
>JAPLLF010000262.1 GCA_026387715.1 Pseudomonadota bacterium | reverse complement strand
CTGACCTTCTGGCTCGGCAACGCAACGGTGCTGGGGCTCGGCATTGCTTACGATCCGCAGGCCGCGAGCGCGATCGACAACGCGCGGCTCTATCACTCGCTCGTCGCGCAGAACCAGGAGTTGCAGCGCGCGCGGCGCGATCTCGAGCGTCGCCAGCGCGAGCTCAACGCGCTGTACGAGATCGAGAAGGAGCTGTCGGCGGCCCTCGATCTCGACGACTTGCTCGCGCGCATCCTCGCGCAGACCATCACCGTGCTCGGTGGAGGCGCCGGCTCGATCGCGCTGGTCGAGCCCGACGGGTCGCTCCGGTTTCGCACGGTGCAAGGCCCCGCTGCGCCGCGCCTGATCGAGCGCACCCTGCCGCACGGCACGGGCTTGATCGGCTGGTCGATCGCGCACCGCACGCCCGCGGTCGTCACCGATCCGAGCAAGGACCCGCGCCACGCGATCGAGATCGCCAAGGAGATCGGCGTGCATCCGCAGCACCTGCTGGTCGCGCCGCTCGTCGAGGGCGTCCAGGTGATCGGCGGTATCGAGATCATCGACCAGCGCGGCGCGCAGCGCGACGGCGATGGCCTGTGGGGCGACGACGACCTCAAGCTGCTGGTGCTGATCGCGGCCCAGGCCGCCCAGGCGATCGGCCAGGCCCGGCGCCGGCTCGAGGAGAGCAACCGCGATCGCCTCGCGTCGATCGGCCGGATGCTCGCGGGCCTCCTGCACGATCTCAAGACGCCGATGACGATCATCTCGGGCTACGCGCAGCTGATGGCGATGGCCGACGAGGCCGAGACCCGCGAGAAGTACGTCGAGCAGATCCAGCGGCAGTTCGATCTGATGGCGGCGATGACGCGCGAGGTGCTGGCGTTCGCCCGCGGCGATACCGACCTCGTGGTGCGCAAGGTCTACCTGCACAAGTTCGCCGAGGAGCTCACGACCCAGCTCGGGGCCGCGCTGACCAACCGCAAGATCGAGCTCGTGATCGAGACCAGGTTCGACGGTGTGGCGTTCTTCGACGAGCACAAGCTCATGCGCGTCTTCCACAACCTCACGAGCAACGCGATCGAGGCGATGCCCGACGGCGGGAGCCTGCGCGTCATCCTCGATCGCGAGGGCACCGGCGACGCCGAGCGGATGGTGTTCGCGGTCGTCGACACCGGGCCGGGCATCCCGGCGCAGATCCGCGGCCGGCTGTTCGAGCTGTTCGCGACCGGCCGCAAGGGCGGCACGGGCCTCGGGCTCGCGATCGTGAAGAAGATCGTCGACGATCATCACGGCACGATCACGTGCGACAGCTCGAGCGCGGGCACGACCTTCACGATCCGCCTGCCGCTGCGTCGCGTCGAAGAGTAGCGCGTGCTGACGCTGCGCGGAGTCTGCAAGACCTTCGGCGGGTCGGTCGGCGCCGTCCGCGCGCTCGCCGGGGTGACCCTCGAGGTCTCGGCCGGCGAGCCGGTGCTGCTCGTGGGACGCAACGGCGCGGGCAAGACGACGCTCCTGCGCATCGCGACCGGCTACCTCGACCCCGACGCGGGCGAGGTGATCGTCGACGGGATCGATCTGGGCTCGCAGCGCGAGCGGGCGCAGGCGCGCATCGGCTACCTGCCGGAGCACGCGCCGGCGCCGGTCGAGCTCACCGTCCGCGATCACCTGTGGTTTCGCGCGCGCCAGAAGGGCGTCCCGGCGGGCGCGGCGAGCGCGGCGATCGATCGCGTGATGGTGGCCACCGCGATCGCGGACAAGGCGCGCGCGGTCATCGGCACGCTGTCGAAGGGGTACCGGCAGCGCGTGGGGCTGGCGGACGCGCTGCTCGGCGAACCCCCGTTGCTGGTGCTCGACGAGCCGACCAGCGGCATGGATCCGATCCAGACCAAGGAGCTGTGCGCGCAGCTCGCCGTCGCGGCGCGCGATCGCGCCGTGATCGTGTCGAGTCACGCGGTGACCGATCTCGAGGACTTCGCGGCGCGCGTCGTCGTGCTGCGCGATGGCGCGGTGGTCGCCGACGGCACCCCCGCCGCGCTGTGCGCGCTGACGGGCACGGAGCGGCTCGACGCCGCGGTCGTGAAGCTGCTGACGGAGGCCGCGTGAGCATGCGCGCCGGCTACTGGGTGTGGCGGCGCGAGCTGCACGGGATGCTGCGCGCGCCGATCGTCTACCTCGTCGGGGGCCTGTTCCTCGTCGTGCAGGGCATCGCGTTCGCCGGGCTCGTGAGCACGCTGTCGGATCCTCGGCGGCCGGCGCTGCTCGGCGCGCTGCTCGAAGGCCAGCTGTCGGGAACCCTGCTCACCTGGATCCTGCAGCTCGTCGTGATCACGCTGCTCGGCATGCGGGCGATCGCGGACGACAAGCGCAGCGGGGCCTGGGAACTCGCCCTGACCGCGCGGGCGAGCGAGCGCGCCATGGTCGTCGGCAAGTGGGCGGCGGCCTCGACCCTGTACGCGCTCCTGTGGATCCCGACGCTGGCCTACTTCGCCGTCGTCGCGATGTACCGGACGAGCGAGGGTGGCTTCGAGCTCGGCCAGATCGCGATCGGCTAT
>JAPLLF010000364.1 GCA_026387715.1 Pseudomonadota bacterium | reverse complement strand
CGAATCACGCCTTGCCTACGCTGCGGCTCGGCGACTCGAGGCTTACGGTTCTCGTCAGTCATCTCGACGAGAACAAGACCAGCTGCTCAGACTATTTCCGGAACTCGCTTCATTTCCCATTAATCGACACGTCTTCAGTGGGCGCGCTGTCGGATCTATCTGACGACGAAGCTTCTGGCGGTCAGGTTCGCGCCGGAGGTCGCGAGCTGCCATCTCGCGCTCGACATCCCTCTGACCGATCTAAGAGCGGCCGACCTTCGACGTTCCTGGTTAGGAGTCGGTCCCGCGCGTTTGCGCGTGAACATGTTCTCGAACGAGCAGAGATTGGACTTGA
The DNA here is from genome assembly GCA_026387715.1 of Pseudomonadota bacterium. Taxonomy (GTDB): domain Bacteria; phylum Myxococcota_A; class Polyangia; order Haliangiales; family Haliangiaceae; genus JABFXX01. Next base: position 1,549 of record JAPLLF010000364.1, on the reverse strand, counting down.
AGTTCGACGTCGCGTCGCCCGAGAGATGGGTGAAGCGGTTGAACGAGGCGAAACCCGGACCACCGGATGATCCGGAAGCGACCCTGGAACAGGCGCTGAGCGAGGGGCTCGAAGATCGAGGTCGTTACTGTCGCGTGCTGCAGGCCCTGTGCTTTCCGTCGCTATGGGGTGGGTCCCATGAGGACATTGAAGCTCAGATCCGGGACGCGATGGTCCGGTTGAATGCACCATTGCCGGACGCGTTCTATGCGCTCGCACGCGTGCCCGACGAGGTGATCGCGGCGTGCGAGGACTACGACATGGACGAGTGGCGAGCCCAGACCTCGCAGATCGCGGACCGCGCGAACGAGCTGCTTTCGCCAGACTGCCCCAAGCGGTTCTATCGCTTCGCCGAGGACGTGCCTGGGTGGCTGGATGATCAACCCGTGATCTTGTTCCTCACCGAGCCGCAGCGCGATTGGCTGTTGAGCCTCGACATCGTGCGAGCTCGGCCAGCTTGAACCTCCCGCTCGCGCTACCGGGCGACCACTACTTGATGTTCGCGTTCGTGCGGTCTTGGAACTACTCGCGATTTCGTTCGGCGTAGTTCAGGACCGTTGCTGTCAGACCAAGTAGTTACGCTGCCGTTCGGATGGCACGCAGTAGACAACTGGGAGACAGACCGTGGCCGTTCAGCGCGGACAACGGATGGCCGACCGACGGCAACGATCTGCCGCTGGCGCATCCCGCGAGGACCTACGATCACGCAGTCCTGAACAACGAGTGGCACCGCGCCGCTGCTACCGCGGATCCGTCCCGCCCGTGTCCGCCCCCGCTCCCCGATCGCGACACCTGGATCGCCGAGCAGGTCGCCGGGAACCTCGACAGGGCAAGGGCGATGCTGCGGCACCGGTTCGAGGAGTGCGGGCTCGAGACGAGGGCGAGAGGCTACCTAGCGTCGCTGCAGAAGAGCCCCACACGCGCCAAGGCGAAGGGGGACCTCGCGTCGCTACGGAAGGTCGTGCGACGACGTCTCGAGCTCGAGGGCGAGCTCCTGGTAGGCCAGGGGAGTCCCCCGATCCCCGCGGCCAACCTCGCACGCATCGAGGCCAACCTGGCCGCCCCCGACCTCGTCGCGGTGCGAGCGGACCTGATCCAGATCTCGCGGAAGGTTGCGGCGCCGGACGTGGATCTCAGCGCACCGGAGCGGTGGGCGCTGGACGTGAGTGGCTACCTGTCGAGCCGCGAGATGGCCGGCCTGCTCGCGGAGGACCGAGCGACCCTCGATCAGTCGACGGGGACGACTCGACGTGCGAAGGCAGAAGAGGCGCGCGAATCGACGAGGAGCGCAGGCAAGCGACGAGTTCGTGTGCTGCGGAAGATCGGCGCGCTGTAGAAGCTCGGTACCGCCTATCACCCGAAAAGACAAGAACACTATGCGACCGACGCGCACACAGCCGAGCCGACCGAGCTTGATCAGCCGGTAGGTGCCGTCGGGGTTGTACGGCCACTCCTCGACGACGTCGCGGACCTTCGCGATCGGGATCAGGACGACGGGAACAGGGACGGG
>JAPLLF010000685.1 GCA_026387715.1 Pseudomonadota bacterium | reverse complement strand
ACTACCTCGACAACCCCGTCGAGCTGACCCAGCTGCTGGCGGCGAACCAGATCTCGATCGAGCACCGCTTCTTCGCGTCCTCGCGGCCCGAGCCGGCGGACTGGAGCAAGCTCACGATCTCCCAGATGGCCGACGACGAGCACGCCATCATCGTCGCGATGCGCTCGATCTTCCCGGGCAAGGTGCTGACCACCGGCGGCAGCAAGGGCGGCATGACGGCCGTCTACCACCGGCGGTTCTACCCGGACGACGTCGCCGGCACCGTGCCCTACGTCGCGCCGATCTCGTTCGGCGCACCCGACACGCGCTACACCCCGTTCCTCGACACCGTCGGGCCGCCGGCGTGCCGGCAGGCGGTGCGCGACGTCGCCGTCGAGCTGCTCGCGAACCGCCGCGCCGCGATGCTGGCGCGCGCGACGATGCAGGCGACCACGTCGGGGAGCGCGTTCACCCGGGTGCCGATCGGGCCGGCCGTCGAGGTCTCGATCGCGTCGCTCGAGTGGGGGTTCTGGCAGTACTACGGGCTCGGCTGGTGCCCGGCGGTCCCGCCGGTGACCGCCGACGACGACACGCTGTTCGGCTTCCTCGACATGATCGTGCCGATCGCCGACAGCGACGACGCCTCCAGCGCGCAGTTCGAGGCGTACTACCATCAGGCGTACGCCCAGCTCGGCTACCCAGCCGCCTCGGTGCCGTACCTCGAGCCCTACCTGATGTACACCGACGCCGACTACCTCGGCTCGTTGCCGACGACGCCCCCGACCTACGACGACGGCGCGGCGATGGCGGACATCGACGGCTTCGTCCGCCAGGACAGCGAGCGGATGTTGTTCGTCTACGGTCAGTGGGACCCGTGGACCGGTGGGGCGTTCGAGCTGGGGGCCGCGCGCGACTCGCTCGATCTCGTGCAGGCGGAGGGCACCCATGGCGCGCACCTGACCGGCCTGGCGCCCGCCGATCGCGACGCGGCGTTCGCCCGGCTCGCGGCGTGGACCGGCGTCACGCCGGTGATCCCACCCGCGGGGCGGATGGTCGCCCCGCGGCCCGCGCCGATCCTGCGGGTTCCACCCCCGCGAAGTCGACGACTGCCGGTTGCGGCGCCCTGATTTGGGATAGGATCGATCGCCCATGGCGCGTGTCGCACTCGTCACCGGATCCACCGACGGCATCGGGCGCGCCACCGCGCGCGCGCTCGCAGCCGCCGGCATGAAGGTGTTCCTCCACGGTCGTAGCAAGGTGAAGGTCGATGCCGCGGTCGTCGCGCTGCAGACCGAGTTGCCGGGCGCCGACGTCGACGGGATCTCGTTCGATCTCGGATCGCTGGCGGCGGTTCGGCGTGGGGCGGACGCCCTGCTGGCGCGCGCGCCCGACCTGCACGTCGTCGTCAACAACGCCGGCATCTTCGCGAACGAGCGCACGCTCACCGCGGACGGCATCGAGCTCACGTTCGCGGTGAACCACGTCGCGCCGTTCTTGCTCGTCGAGCTGCTGCGCGACCGCTTGCTCGCGAGCGCGGGCACGCATCCGTCGCGGGTGATCAACGTGTCGTCGATCGCGCACACCCGCGGCCGCATCCACGTCGAGGAGCTCACGCTCGCACACGCGTGGACGGGCTACGCCGCCTACGCCCAGAGCAAGCTCGCGCAGGTGATGCACGCGATGTCCCTGGCCGAGCGCATGCCGGAGGCAGATCGCAGCCGGCTCGTCGCCTACAGCCTCCACCCGGGCGTGATCGGCACCAAGCTCCTCAAGCAGGGGTTCGGCCCGGTCCAGGGTGGCTCCGTCGAGCAGGGCGCGCGGACCAGCGTGCGGCTCGCCGTCGAGACGACCCCGGTGGCCGCGTCGGGTGCCTACTTCAACGAAGGTGTCGAGACGCAGCCCGCGGTCGCCGCGCGTGATGCCAAGCAGCGCGCCGCGCTGTGGGATGCATCGGCGCGGCTCGCCGGGTTGTGAGCGTCGCCGACCTCATCGCCGAGCACCTGGCGAGCGGGCGTGATCAGCACGCGTATCGTGCCTTGTGCGCCGCGTTCGCGTGGCCGGCGGGGAAGGGCGTCACGCCGGCGGCGCTGCCGCGGTTCGTCGAGCTGTTCGCGATGATCTCGGAGCAGCGCGGCGCGCAGGAGATCGCCGACCTCGCGATGGAGGTCGTCCGAGATCCGGACAGTCCCGACAAGCTGTACGACCTCGGCTACGCGATGATCGACGCGGGCTCGCCGCAGATCGCCGCGTCGGTGCTGTGGCGATGCCTCGCGCTCGTCGGCGACAGCGAGGAGGTCGTGTGCGAGCTCGTGAGCGCGCTCGAGAGCTCGCTCGCGCACCGCGACGCGTTCGAGATCCTCGATCAGCACGTCGCGCTGCGGACGCGGTCGTTCATCTGTCGATACCTCCACGCGTTCGACGCCGCGATGACCGGCGACCTCGCGATCGCGCGCCGGGTGTTGCCGAGCCTCCGCCGGGATCCCGCCGCCGCCCACGACAACAACCTGCAGATGATCGCGACGCTCGAGGGCATCCTCGAGCGGGCCGATCGCCTCACCGGCGCGACGCCGCTCGACGACCGCGATCTGCGCGGCTGGCAGTACGTGATCGCCGGGACGGTCCTCCTGCACCAGTCGCCGTTCGGCTTCGACGAGCCGATGCGCGGCCGCTACGCCTACCTCGTGGACTCGATCGCGCGCGTGGCGACCGGGCTGCGCCGGCTCGCGGCGCTCGTGCGCGACCTCGAGCTGCCGTGCGTGTACGCCGTGCCGGGGCGCGGGGGCGAGATCATCGGCATCGCGGCGAGCAAGCTGCTCGGGCTGCCGCTCGCGCCGTGGCCGGCGATCGGCGTGCCGACACCGGGGTTGCTCGTCGCCTATGACCTCGCATCGACCGCGACCCCGAGGCGATCGCGGACGACATCCTCGCCAGCCCGGGGCTCGACGGCGGCGAGGTCGCCGACGATCAGCTCGAGGGGTTCACACGGGTCGTCGAGCGGGTGTGGCCGATGGCCGCGGGGCCGCGCGGTCGCGCGTGGGGCGGCGGGCCGGTTCCTTCGAGCCGCTTCTGAGCTAAGCTCCAGCACGTGGATCCCGTGATCGCGGTGGGAACGACGTGAGCACCGCCAGCGCCACTGGCTTTCGCCGGCGCACGAGCGGCGCGAGCAAGATCCTCGTCGTCGAGGACGATCCGATCAACCAGATGATCCTGGCGGATTTTCTCGCGGCCAACGGCTACGTGATGGTCACGGCGGCCACGGGCCCGGAGGGCCTCGAGCAGTTCGAGCGCGAGGCACCCGATCTGCTGATCGTCGACGTCCAGCTGCCGCGGATGAACGGCTTCGAGCTGTGTCGGGCGATCAAGGGTCGCCCCGACGGCAGCGGCAACGTCCCGATCTTGCTGATGAGCGCCGCGTACACCGATCGCGATCAGAGCAACCGGACGGTCCAGCTCGGGACCATCGCCGATGGTCACCTGACCAAGCCGTTCGACCTGGTGCAGCTGCTCGCCCAAGTTCGAGCGCTGCTCCCTTGAAGCTCGTCGACGAGCTCACCGCGTTCGTCGGCGAGATGCGCGCGGACGCGAATCGCCCGAAGCTGTGGTTCGGGATCTGGAGCGGCTACGCGGTCAGCCTCGGGTTCGGGGCGCTCGCCGTGATCGCGTCGGTGGTCGGCCTGGTGGGCTGGCACGACGCGTTCGCGTGGCTCGTCGGGATCAAGCTCGCGACCAACACGTTCGCGCTCGTGGGGTTGTGGCGCAACAAGCGGGTGATCGAGACCCAGGTGCTCAACACGTTCGCGGACGTCGTCTGCATCACCGCGGCGATCTACTTCACCGGCGGGCCGTACAGCCCGTTGATCCCGGCGTACGTCATCGTGATCACGGTCCTCGCGATGCTGTCGAACGTCGGCATCACGATCGCGGTCGCGAGCGTGATCGTCGTGATGTTCGCGACCATGGTCATCTTGATGGTGGTCGGGGTGTTGCCGCCGACCCCGGTGCCGGGCGCGCCCGGGCAGGTGCCGACGGTCGCGTACGCGGTCGTCGTGATCATCTACGCGGCCCTCGTGATCGGCGTGCCCGCGTGGTTCGCCGCCGCGACGCTGCGTCAGCTCCGCGCGAAGGAGCAGGACCTCGAGACGCGCACGCGGCAGCTGATCCAGACCGCGACGCAACGCAGCCAGTTCGTGGCGTCGATGACGCACGAGCTGCGCACGCCGATCCACGGCGTCCAGGGGCTCGCAGACGTCGTCGCTGCGGGGGTCTACGGGCCGGTCACCCCGAAGCAGATCGACGCGTGCGCATCGATCAAGCGGAGCGCGCAGTCGCTGCTCGAGCTCGTCGACGATCTCCTCAACCTGACGCGGGCCGAGGCCGGCAAGATCGAGGCGCGGCCTGTCGAGATCGACGTCGGCACGCTGGTCGAGAACGTGAGCGATGCGGTGTCCTGGATCGTCGGGACCAAGCGGCTCGTGCTCGAGGTGCAGCTCGAGCCGGACCTGCCGGCGGTCGTCTCCGACGAGCGCTGGCTCGCGCACGTGTTCGTGAACCTGCTCGCGAACGCGGTGAAGTTCACGCCCGATGGCGGCAAGATCGCGTTTCGCGCCCGGCGCCGCGAGTTCAACGGCGGGGAGCTGGCCGTCGCGTTCGAGGTCGCCGACACCGGCATCGGCATCGCGCCCGAGGATCGCTCGGCGATCTTCGAGCCGTTCCGGCAGGTCGCGAGCGGCGACGCCAAAGGGTACGGCGGCGTTGGGCTCGGGCTCGCGCTGGTCGCGCGGCTCACCGACCTGCTGGGTGCACGTGTCGAGCTCGAGTCCGAGGTGAACAAGGGGTCGACGTTCCGCGTGGTCGTCCCGTGCGCGTGGAACGGGCGCACCAGCACCTTGATGATGCGCCCGGTGCGAACGTCGGCGATCCTGTCGTCACAACAGTGACAGCAGCAGGTCGGCGACCGCGGCTGGCTGGTGGCGGTGCAGCGCGTGCCCGGCGCCGGGGACGATGACGTAGCGGTGCGCCTGGAAGTGCGCGCGGCGCGCGGCGCGCTCGGCCGTCGGCAGGTTCAACCGGCTCAGCTCGCCGTCGACGATCAGCGTCGGGCACGTGATGCGCTGCCAGAACCTCGCGGCCACGTCGACGCGGAAGCCGTACGGCCCCTGCGTCAGGTGGAGCGGATCGTGCTTCCACGTGAGGCCGCCGACGGTGGCGACCGTGCCGACCACCGCCATCCGCCGCGCGGTCGGCTCGTCGAGCAGGTCGTCGTTCTTGCGCAGCCGCGCGATCGCGACCTCCAGCGACGCCATGGCGCGAAACGCGGGCTTGCGCCGCGCCGCGCGCCACGCGTCGATCCAGCTCGCGGTGCGCGCCACCGGATCGACCTGCGCCAGATCCGGGGGGCCGAGCCCCTCGAGCAGGGCGAGCCCGGCGAGCCGCTCGGGGCGGACGCCGCCGTAGTAGCCGCTCACGCTGCCGCCCATCGAGTGGCCGACGAGGATGATCCGCTGGTCGCCCGCGAGCCGCGCGACGACCTCGTCGAGGTCGGCGACGTAGTCGAGGAAGTGGTAGTAACCGCCGGCGCCGATCCGGTCGGAGTCGCCATGGCCACGCAGGTCGGGGGCGATCACGCGTCCGCGGGTCGCCAGCCGCTCGGCGACGGCCTCCCAGCCGCGGCCGAGATCCGCGAAGCCATGCACGAGCACGAACAGGTGGTCGGCGGGGCCGTCCCAGTCGACGACGTTGTAGGTCAGGCCGCTGTCGAGCGCGATGCGGCGATCGCGGGAGCCCGAGGTCACGGGCCCGCCTGGACCATGTAGACGCCGCCGGACGTCGTCGTGAGGAACAGCTCTCCGCGGGCGTCGGCGTGGATCGACGCGGGGCTGACGGGCCAGCCGCCGGGCGGCACGGGAAGGTCGACGACCTCGAGCGTGTCATCGGGCCGGAGCCGCGCCTTGACCAGCTGCGCCCGCGCGTTGTCGGTGTAGACGTACCAGCCGACGAGGTCGGGGAAGCACGTGCCGCGGTAGACCTGGCCGCCGATGATCGCGCGCCAGCCCGCGGCGTGGGTGCGCTCGTCCTGCGCGCCGGTCATGCCGGCGGCCACACATGGCTGCGGGTTCGCGGTGCCCTGCTGGCATCGGTCGGCGGTGTTCTGGCAGCACGTCGCGCCCTCGTAGACCGACCAGCCGAGGTTCTTGCCGGCCTGCTGCCCCGCGCGCAGCACGTCGACCTCCTCGGTCACGCCCTGGCCGACGTCGCCGATCCACAGGTCGCCGTTGCCGCGATCGAACGTCCATCGCCACGGGTTGCGCACGCCGTAGAGCCACACCTCGGGGGCCCCGGCGACGCCGTCGAAGTACGGGCTGTCCGCGGGGATGCCATACGGCTTGCCGCCCGTGGGATGATCGACGTCGACGCGCAGGATCTTGGCGAGCAGCGCGTGGCGGTTCTGACCGTTGCGATCCGGATCGCCGCCGCCCCCCCCCTCGCCGGTGCCGACGTAGAGCATGCCGTCGGCGCCGAACTCGATCATCCCGCCGTTGTGGTTCGATGCGAAGTCCGGGATCGCGAGGATCGTCGTCGCGCTCGCGGGATCGGCGACGTTGGGGTCGGTCGGGCTCGCGGTGTATCGGACGATCGTGTCGAGGTACGGGTTGTGCGGATCGTTGACGCGGTCTGGATTCTGCGCGGTGTAGTAGACGAAGAACTGCCGGTTGGTCGCGTACTGCGGGTGGAACGCGAGGCCGAGCAGCCCCATCTCGCCGCCGGCGACCACCTGGCCGCCGGCATCCGCCGAGATGTCGAGGAACGGCGCGTCGACGAGCCGGGTCGGCTCGAAGATCCGGATGCGCCCGGTCTGCTCGACGACGAACAGCCGTGGATCCGCGGGTGGCGAGGTCGCGAGCGTCGCGCCGCCGAGCACCTTGCCGACGAGCCGCGTGCTGATGGTCGATCCGGCGGTCGTCGTGCACGCGAGCAAGCCGGGCGGGGCGGCGTCGGGGAGTGCGATCGGGGCGTCGTCGTGCGTTGTTGGCTTCGGGGTGTCCTTGCAGCTGGCCAACGAGAGGACGACGAGACCGACGAGCCCTGCGCGCATGCCGATACCCTACCTCACGGGGCCGCCTCGATCGCATAGACCGCTCCGGTCGTCGTCGTCAGGTACAGCTCGCCGCACGCGTCGGCGTGGATCGCGGCGGGGCTCGTCGGCCAGCCCGTCGGTACGGGGGCCGGGAGATCGACGATCTCGAGGCTGCGATCGGGCCTGAGTCGAGCCTTCACGAGCTGGTGCTTGGTGTTGTCCGTGTAGAAGTACCAGCCGACGAGGTCGGAGAACCGGGTGCCGCGATAGACCTGCCCGCCGATGATGGCGTGCCAGTTGTCGGCGTGGGTGCGCTGGTCGAGCGGTGCGGTCATCCCGGTCGGGTCACAGGGCTGGTAGTTGCCACCCTGCTGGCACTTGTCCGAGGCCAGCTGACAGCACGTGCTGCCCTCGTAGGCCGACCAGCCGAGGTTCTTGCCGGCTTGCTGGCCGGCGAACAGCACGTCGATCTCCTCCGTGAGGCTCTGGCCGACGTCGCCGATCCACAGGTCCCCCGTCGCGCGATCGAAGCTCCACCGCCACGGGTTGCGCAGCCCATACATCCAGACCTCGGGCGCGCCGTCGACGCCGCTGGCGTACGGATTGTCGACGGGGATGCCGTACGCGTTGGCGCCGCTGGGGTGGTCGACGTCGAGCCGCAGGATCTTGCCGAGGAGCGCGTGGCGGTTCTGGCCGTTGCGCGCCGGATCTCCGCCGGAGCCACCATCGCCGGTGCCGACGTACAGCATGCCGTCGCTGCCGAACTCGATCATGCCGCCGTTGTGGTTCGACGCGAAGTCGGGGATCGACAGGATCGTCGTCGCGCTCGACGGATCCGCGACGTTCGGATCCGTCGCGCTCGTGGTGTAGCGCACGACGACGTCGAGGTAGTTCACGTCCGGTGGGCGCGTGGGATTGAGGCGCGTGTAGAACACGAAGAACTGATGGTTGGTCGCGAACTGCGGGTGAAACGCGAGCCCGAGCAGCCCGAGCTCGCCACCAGCCTCGACGGCTCCGCCGGCGTCGGCGCTGATGTCGAGGAACGGCGTCGCGCGGAGCACCTCGCCTTCGAAGATCCAGATCACGCCCTGCTGCCCGAGAACGAACAGGCGATGATCGTTCGGCGGCGAGGTCGCCAGCGTCGCCGACCCGGTGACCGCGCCGATCTTGCGGACGCCGACCGTGCTGCCGGAGGTCGGCGTGCCCGGGCACGTGAACGTCGGACCCGCGTCGACCGCGGCGTCGTGCACGACCGGCGCGTCGTCGTGAGCGGGCGCGGGCGGGGTGCTCTTGCAGCCGACGAGAGCGAGGATCGAGACGAGCACCGCGCGCATGCGGCAACGATAGCGCGCTTACGGCTTGGCAGGTCTGGGGGACTTCGTGGTGGGGACCGTCGCGAGCGCGCCGACGCGGTTCGCGATCCGCCCGAACGCGTACAGGACCAGGCCGACGAGCCCGAACGGCACGAGGAACACCCAGCCGGTGAAGCCGTCGTGCGTCCCGAAGTAGGCGAACGCGAGCACCATCCCGACGAGCCAGCTGGCCATCGCGACGAGGTAGCCGGTCAGCTGGAGCTTGCGCTTCTTGTACGCGGCCTCGAGCTTGGCGAGGAAGAACGTGGCCTCCTCCGGAGACAGGTTCGCGATCGCCGCCTTGAGGTCGTCGTCCTTCGACGCCTTGTCGAAGGCCTTCGCGACGAGGGGATCCTCGACAGGTTTCGCCATGCCCCAAGGTGTATACCTCGCCCGTGCCGGCGCTCAAGATCACCGACGACCTCGGACGCGCGTTGATCTTCGGGGCGGTTCCCCAGCGGATCGTCTCGCTGGTGCCGAGCGACACTCACTCGCTCGTGGCCCTGGGCCTGGCGGACCGCCTCGTCGGACGCACGCGGTACTGCGATTCACCCGAGGTCGCCCACGTCCCGATCGTCGGCGGGACGAAGGACGTCGACGTGGCGGCCGTGATCGCGACGTCGCCGCAGCTCGTGATCGCGAACCAGGAGGAGAACACGCGCCCGGTGCTCGAGGCGCTCGCCGCCGAGCGCCTCACCGTGCTGGTGTCGCTGCCGCGCCGGGTCGAGCAGGGGATCGCGCACCTCGCCCGGCTCGCGCGCATCCTCGGCGTGGGCGCCGACGAGCCCGCCCGGTCGCTGATCCGGCGTGCCTACGCGCTGCCGAAGCCGCCGCCGCCCTCGCTCCGCGCGTTCGTGCCGATCTGGATGGATCCGCTGATGACGATCAACGCGGACACGTTCGGCTCCGACATGCTCGCGCAGGCCGGCATCGCCAACGCGTTCGGCGATCGACTCCGGCTGTATCCGCTCGCGGCGGATCTCGGCAAGGACGTGTCGCGCGACGCGGCCGGGCGCGACATCCGCTACCCGCGGGTCACGCTGGCGGAGGTCGCCACGCGGAAACCGGATCTCGTCGTGCTCCCCGACGAGCCGTGGGCGTTCACCCCCGAGGACGAGGCGAAGCTGCGCGCGGCGCTGCCGGAGGCCCGCGTGGTGCGCGTCAGCGGCAAGGATCTGTTCTGGTACGGCGCGTGGACGATCGACGCGATCGATCGGCTCCGCCTACAGCTTGGCTAGCTCGCGGGCGATGCGCGCGACGAGCCGATCGGCGGCGCCGGGCTTGCGCGCGAGGAACAGCGACGGCTCGACGAGCTCGAGCTCCATGACCATCGGCTCGTCGTGCTCGTCGCGCGCGAGGTCGACGCGCCCGTAGAGGATCCGATCGGCGACCGGCGCGAGCGCGGCCTCGGCGACCTCTCGCTCGGCCGCCGCGATCGGGAACGGGCCGTCGATGCGCTCGTCCTGACCCGCGAACCGCGGCGTCTTGCGGATCGCGTGCGACAGCTCGCCATCGAGCCACACCAGCGAGCGCTCGCCGTAGCCGTCGACGGAGGTCACGTACGGCTGCACGAGCGCGGCGCCGTGCGCCGTCAGCGCCGCGAGGTGGGCCTGCGCCGCGGCGCGATCGTCGGCCTGGAACGTCCTGGCCCCGAGCGAGCCGGCGCCGACCTCGGGCTTGATCACGATGCGCGGGGCGTCGAGCTCCGGCAGGTGCGCGTCGCCGCGCTCGACGAGCACCGTCGGCGTGACCGGCACGCCGCGGGCCGCGAGCTCGAGCAGGTAGCGCTTGTGGACGTTCCCGCGCACGATCTCGCGTGGATTCCACAGCGGCGACGCCGCGGCGCGATCGATCCACGCGAGGAAGTCATCGACCGCGAGCGCGTAGTTCCAGGTCGAGCGCAGCAGGGTGGGGACGCGCGCGTCCCAGTCGGCCCGTGGGTCGTCCCACGCCACGAGCGGCGCGGCGATCCCGGCGCGCGCGAACGCCTCCGCGAGCGGCGCCTCGTCGACGTCGACCTCGGGGAGCGCGACGCACGTCGCGACGCGCACGTTCATTCGGTCACCTGGGCGGTCACCTGGCCGAGCGCCTGCGCGAGATCGTCGTACAGATCGTCCTCGTGCTCGAGCCCGACCGACAGCCGGATCAGATCGGCGGGCGTCGGCGTGCCGGCGCCCTCGACGGAGAACCGATGCTCGGCCAGGCTCTCGACGCCGCCGAGCGAGGTCGCGCGCACCCAGACGCGGAGCTGCGCGATCACCGCGAGCGCGCGCGCCGGGCCGTCGCCGCCGACGCGGATCGACAGCATGCCCGAGAAGCCCGGATACAGCACCGTCACGCCGGGCAGGGCGGCGAGGCGCGCGACGAGCGCGCGGGCGGTCTGGGTCTGTCGCTCGACCCGCACGAACAGCGTGCGCAGGCCCCGGAGCAGGAGCGCCGCCTCGAACGGGCCGAGGCAGGCGCCCTCCTCGCGTCGCATGTGATGGAGCTCCGCCCACACCTCGTCTCGCTTCGCCGTCACCAGCGCACCCGCGAGCACGTCGCTGTGCCCGGCGAGGTACTTCGTCGCCGAGTGCATGACGAGATCCGCGCCGAGCTCGAGCGGTCGCTGGTAGACCGGCGTGCCGCACGTCGAGTCGACGGCGACCCGCGCGCCGACGCGCCGCGCCACGTCGACGACGCGCGCGATGTCGGTGACGGCCCACGTGGGGTTCGCGGGCGTCTCGATCCACACGAGCTTCGTCGTCGGTCGCAGCGCCGCCGCGATCTGCGCGACGTCGGTCGCGTCGACGGTCGACACCTCGACGCCCCAGCGGGCGGCGAACCGCGCCATCCAGGCGCGCACCCCGAAGTACGCGACCCGCGGGATGATCACGTGCGCGCCCGGGGCGAGGTGCGCGCGCAACGCCGCGGTCGCGGCCGCCATGCCCGAGGCGAACAGCATCGCGTCCTCGCCGCGCTCGAGCTCCGCGATCACGTGCTCGGCCGGGAGGTGCGTCGGGTTGCGATCGCGCGCGTAGTCGCGCCCGTCGATCAGCTGGTATCCGTCGGCGCGCGCGTAGGTCGTCGACAGGTGGATCGGCGGCACGATCGCGCCGGTCGCCGCGTCGATCGCGTGGCCCGCCTGGGCGACGAGCGTCTCTGGCTTCATGGCCGGAGCTTAGTGGCAACGCGGGGTTGCGTGGGCTCGGCACGCGGGTTCATGGTTTCGGCCATGAACCGCTTCTCGATGATCACGATCGCCTTCACGCTGACGCTCGCTGCCTGCCCGATGAAGAAGGACACCTCGACGCCGACCGGCGGCGCGGGCACGCCCCCGGCCGCGACCGGCGGCATGAAGATGGCCGGCACGATGGCCGAGGCGCCGACCCAGGCCTACCCGAGCACCGTCGAGCTCAAGCCGGCGTGCCACCAGGACAACTACCTGGTGCTCGCGGTGCCGGCGGGCAAGGAGTTCGAGGTCGAGATCACGTCGGTCGGTGGCTGCACGCACCTCAACGTGATGAAGGAGAACGGCAGCACGAACGACATGCCGAACGCCGAGGTGTGCGCCGACGCGCCGAAGACGCTCAAGTCGGTCGGGCAGCCGGGCAAGACGTTCATCGCGATCAACGAGACCGGCGTGTGCGCCGGCGCGACGACGACGCTGTCGTTCAAATGATCGACTAGGGCTTGGGCTGTTCGCCAGGGAGCAGGAACCCGTAGCGCGTCATGATCTCGCGGCCATCTGGCGACGCGATGAACGCGACGAGCTGCCGCGCGCGATCGGCCTCCTCGCCCGTCCCACACACGACGAGCTCCTGATCGAGCGGCTCGTGCATCGTCGGCTCGATCGGCAGGAACTCGCCGCCATCGTTCACGACCGCGAGCGACAGCGCGACGATCGCGACGTCGGCGTTGCGCGTCTGGGCGTACTGCAGGGCCGCCTGCACGTTCTCGCCGAGCACCAGCCGCCCGTCGAGCTGCGCCCAGATGCCCGCCTTCTCGAGGGCCTGCTTCGCGGCGAGCCCGTAGGGCGCGTGCTCGGGGTTCGCGATCGCGATCCGCTTCCACCTGGGGTCGGCCAGATCGGCGAGGTGCTTGGGCGCGGCGACATGTCGCTGCACTTGTTCGCGGTGATGCCGCGCATCGCGTAGTCCTTGCTGGCCGACGCGAACAGGTAGAACGGCGCGCCTTGCTCGACCTGCTTTGCGAGCAGCCCGCTCGAGCCGAACGTGAACACGGGCTCGATCCCGGTCTTGGTCTGGAAGGCCTTGCCGAGCTCCTCGAACGCGCGCGCGAGATCCGCGGCGGCCGCGACCCGGACCGACTTCGACGACGACTTCGAGCTGCACGCGCTCGTGGCTGCGAGCACGGCGACAGCGATCCCAACGAGTGCACGCACGTTCGCAGCGTAGCCCGGCGCTCGCGGCGCATGGCGCCGTGAGCCGCGCTGTCACAGTCATGTAACCGGCAACGTTGTATGATCGCCCACATGGATCCGCGCCGGGTGGTCATCATCGAGGACGAGCGCGACGTGGCGCGGTTGCTCGAGTTCAACCTGAAGGCCGCGGGCTTCGAGGTCACCTCCGCGACCACCGGCAGCACCGGGCTCGCGACCGTGCGATCGACCCGGCCGGACGTCGTCCTCCTCGATCTCATGCTCCCCGACATGTCGGGCTACGACGTCTGCAAGGCGCTCCGCGCCGAGGGCGAGGAGGTCGGCGTCCTGATGCTGACGGCGAAGGGCGAGCCAGAGGATCGCATCCTCGGCCTCGAGGTCGGCGCCGACGACTACGTCGTCAAGCCCTTCGTCGTCCGCGAGGTCGTCCTCCGCGTCACCGCGCTGGCCAACCGGCTCGCCGAACGGCGCGCGCGCCCAGCGTCGGGCGATCCCAGCACCGTGATCCGCATCGGCGCGATCGAGCTCGATCCGGTGACCCACGAGGTTCGCATCGCCGGCGCTCCGGCGTCGCTCCGGCCGCTCGAGTACAAGCTCCTCCACCTCCTGGTGAACGATCCGGGGCGCGTGTTCTCGCGCGAGGAGCTGCTCGAGCAGGTCTGGGAGATGCGCGGCGACATCAACACGCGCACCGTCGACGTGCACGTCCGGCGCCTCCGCGTCAGCCTCGGCGCCGCGGCCGAGGTCGTCGAGACGGTCCACGGTTTCGGCTACCGCGCTCGCCGCGACCCATAAGTGCGCAGCTCGATCCGCAACCGGCTCCTGGCGACCTTCGTCGGGCTCGTCGTGATCACCGGCGCCGGGACGCTCTACCTCATCGAGCGCCAGATCGCCGATGACCTGGTCGCGGCGCTCGACGCGCGGCTGACGAGCCAGGGCCGGGCGATCGCGACCCAGATGACCAACGCCAACCATCCGCACAACCTCGCGGTGAAGCTCGGCTCGGCCGCGGGTGCCCGGATCACGGTGGTCGGCGCCGACGGGCTCGTCCAGGGTGACTCCGTCGAGCCCGAGCTCGTCGGTCGCCCGATCGGCGACGCCGCGGAGGTCTCGTGGGTGCGTCGGCATCGGTCGAAGGGGCGGGCGATCCGGCGCCTGCACCCCGACGAGCCGCTGCAGTACCTCGTCGCGGTCGCGGCCGACTTCGAGCGCGTCGTGCGGCTATCGGTGCCGCTCGACGACATCATCGACACCCGGGCGCGCATGCGCAACCGGCTGCTGGTCGCCGCGGGCTTCGGGCTCGTCGGGGCGCTCGTCCTGGCGTTCCTGTTGATCCGCGCGATCACCCGGCCGCTGGCGTCGATGACGCG
>JAPLLF010000539.1 GCA_026387715.1 Pseudomonadota bacterium | reverse complement strand
CGCGATGGCGAGCGACCCGACGCGCGGGCAGATCGTGCTGTTCGGCGGGCTCGACGCGATCTCCCAAAACCCACTCGCGGACACCTGGCTGCTCGCGGGCACGACGTGGACCTCGCCGCTCCAGCAGCGGCCTGGGGGGCTCGCCAACTTCGGGTTCGCGCGGATCACCCGCCGTGACCGCGCGCTGATTTTTGGGGGCAAGTCCACCACCGGACCCACCGACGACACCTGGGAGACCGACGGGCGCGCGTGGCGCAAGCTGACGCCGGCGACCCGGCCATCCGCACGCCTGGCCCTGGCGATGGCGTACGACGAAGCGCGCGACGAGGTGGTGATGTTCGGTGGGGCCGGGACTGGTGGGATCGCGGCGACCAACGCGACCTGGTTGTGGGACGGCTCGACGTGGCGCTCGACCACCCCCGCCGGATCCCCGTCGGCCCGGTCGTTCGCGACGATGGCGTACGACGCCGCGCGCCACGAGATCGTGATGTTCGGTGGGATCACGCTGCCCTCGGATCCCGTCGCGCCGATGTGGATCTGGGATGGATCGACCTGGACCTCGCGGGTGACGCCGGTGGATCTCGAGGGGCGCATCTTTCCGGCCCTGGCCTACGATCCCGTCCGCGAACGGATCGTGTTGTTCGGCGGCTCGAGCGAAGCGGACACCTGGGAATGGGATGGCCTCAGCTGGGAGCGCCGTGCCTCGAACGGACCCGCGAATCGGGGGGCGGCTGCGATCGCGTGGGACCCGACGCGACGCCGGATCGTGATGTTCGGGGGGAACATCGGGGGCACCATCGTCGACGAGCTCTGGGAATGGGATGGAGTGACCTGGCGGCGTGCCTTCGCCGACCCTCCCCCGCCTGCGCTGTGGGGTGCGGGCATGGTGTCGGGCATCGAAGGCGGGCTGCTCGTGTTCGGCGGCAACACCGATCTCGGCGCGAGCTACGCGAGCGACACGATGATCCTGCGGTGGGAGCGCACCACCTCTCCGCCGGACGAGACCTGCCGGAACGGCGTCGACGTCGACGGCGATCTCCAGATCGGATGCGACGATCCGGACTGCGGGTGGGCGTGCGATCCGACGTGCCTCCCCGAGACCACCTGCCCGGCCAATCGGCCACGCTGCGGAGATGGCGCGTGCTCGGCGCTCGAGACGTGTCGGACGTGCCCCACGGACTGCACGTGCGCTCCCGTCTGTGGCGATCAGCTGTGCGATCCGGGCGAGGTCTGCCCGGGCGACTGCTGAGCTTCGACGACGTCAGGCCTTCGGGATCGCCTCGAGCGCTCCCCAGCGCGCGTAGAGCCGGTCGACCTCCTCGCGGGCCGCCTCCAGGTCCACGGTGAGCTTCGGGATCTCGGCGCCGCGCGTGCGCACGACGTCCGGATCGAACAGCGTGGCCTCGATCTCCGCCACGCGCGCCTCCGCGACCTCGATCGTCTGCTCCATCGCGGCGAGCTCGGCGGCCTCCTTGAACGTCAGCTTGATCTTGGACTTCGGCGTGTTGGTCTGCTTCTCGCCGCGGGGCTTCTCGCCGGTCGAGATCGGCGCCGCCGCCTTCGGCCGCTTGGTGAGGTAGCTCGAGTAGCTGCCCTCGTAGAACGTGACCGTCGTCTTGCCGGCGATCTCGTCGAACGCGAGGATGCCGGTCGCCACGCGATCGAGGAACCACCGATCGTGCGAGACGATCAGGGCGCAGCCAGGGAAGTCGATCAGCGCCTGCTCGAGCGCGCCGAGGGTGACGAGATCGAGATCGTTCGTCGGTTCGTCGAGCACGAGCAGGTTGCCACCCCGCCGCAGCAGCTTGGCGAGCTGCACGCGGTTGCGCTCGCCGCCCGAGAGCTGGCCGACCTTGCTGTCGACGACGGAGTCCGGGAAGCCCATCGTGCGCAAGAAGTTGCGGACGTGCACCTTGCCGTCGGGCAGCTCGACGTGGTCGTAGCCGTCGGAGACCTCCTCGATCACGGTGTTGGTATCGACGAGCTCCTTGCGCCCCTGCTCGAGGTAGGCGGTCCGCGTGTTGATGCCGACGATCACCTTGCCCTCGTCGGGGGCGAGCTCGCCGAGGATCGTGCGGATGAGCGTCGTCTTGCCGGCGCCGTTCTTGCCGACGATCCCGATGCGGTCGCCGGGCTTCATCGTCAGCGTCAGGTTCCGGAACAGCGTCCGCTTGTCCGCGCCCTCGCCGACGCTCTGGGCGACGTTCTCGAGGGTGACGATCGTCGAGCCGAGCCGCGGGCCGCTCGGCAGGCGGAGCTGCAGCTCCTTCGGCAGCACCTGATCGCCGGCCGGCCGATTCGCGACCGCGATGTCGAAGCGATCGATGCGCGCCTTCTGCTTCACCGAGCGCGCCTGCGGGCTCTTCCGGATCCACTCGATCTCGCGCCGCACGAACGCGTGCCGCACGCGCTCGTGCTCCGACTCGACCGAGATGCGCTCGGCCTGCTTGACGAGGAACTCGGTGTAGTCGCCCTCGTACGCGTAGAGCTGGCCGCGATCCATCTCGAGGATCCGCGTCGCCACGCGATCGAGGAACGTTCGATCGTGCGTGATAACGACCAGCGCGCGCGGCCACTGCCCCAGGCGCGCCTCGAGCCACTCGACCGTGCGCACGTCGAGGTGGTTGGTCGGCTCGTCGAGCGC
>JAPLLF010000426.1 GCA_026387715.1 Pseudomonadota bacterium | reverse complement strand
GCAGTGCGGCATCTGCACGCCGGGCATCGCGATGTGCGCGACCTACGTCGTCGACAACAAGCTGATCGGGGGGCTCGATCCGCAGGCGGCGCGCGCCCAGGTCCGCGAGCTGCTCGCCGGCAACATCTGCCGGTGCACCGGCTACCAGCTGATCGTCGACGCGGTCATCGATGCGGTCAACGAGGCGGGAGGCGCCTCGTGAGCGAGTACGTCCGGCCGCGCGACCTCCACGAGGCGCTGGCGCTGCGCGCCGAGCACCCGGACTGGATGCCGCTCGCGGGCGGCACCGACCTGATGGTGACGGCCAACCACAAGGTCGCGCCGATCGGGATCCTCGATCTGTGGCGGCTCGACGGCCTCGGGTCGATCCACGTCGAGCAGGGCGTCGTCGCGATCGGCGCGGGCGCGACGTGGCTCGAGGTCCAGCGGCACGAGGTGATCGCGCAGGAGCTCACGCCGCTGGCCGCGGCCGCGCGCGAGATCGGCGCGCTGCAGATCCAGGCGCGCGGGACGATCGGCGGCAACGTCGGGACGTCGTCGCCGGTCGGCGACAGCCTGCCGGTGCTGCTCGCGCTCGACGCCACGATCGAGGTCGCGTCGGCGGCGCGCGGTCGTCGCCGGGTGGCGTACAGCGCGTGGTGCACGGGCTATCGCCAGACCGGGCTCGCCGCCGACGAGCTGATCGTCGCGCTCCACGTCCCGCTGCCGTCGCGCGGCACGCGCACGATGTGGCGCAAGGTCGGGACCCGGCGCGCGCAGTCGATCTCCAAGGTCATGGGCGCCGCGGCGATCGTGCTCGACGGCGACGTCGTGACGTCGGCGCGCATAGCGCTCGGCGCGGTCGCGGACCGGCCGATCCGGATCGCCGCGGTCGAGGCCGCGGTGGTCGGCAAGTCGCGCGCGCAGGCGGCCGAGGCGGCCCGTGCGGCGGTGCGCGCGACGATCAAGCCGATCGACGACGTGCGGTCGACGTCGGCGTACCGGCTGGCGGTCGCCGAGAACCTCGTCGCACGTTTCTTCATGGCATGATTCAGCGTGCCGACGCCTGAGGATCCCGAAGATCCCTTGGTCGACCGCTCGGCGGTGCCGGTCGAGCGGCCCCCCGGTGCGTCGGGATCGATCGACGTCGAGATGTCGGGCGCGATGCCGGCGGCCTCGTCCGGGGCCGTCGCGGTGCCGATCGAGCCGGAGCCGACGAGCAAGCGCAAGCGCGCCGCGACCGCGGTCGGCGAGGGCGTCAGCATGGTCGGGGAGGGCGTCAGCAAGCTGGGCGAGGGCGTCAGCAAGCTCGGCGGCGCGACCAGCAAGGTCCCGCTCGTCGGGTCGTCGATCTCCAAGCTGGGCGACGGCATGCAGGCGGTCGGCGGCTCGCTGCACGACCTCGGCGCGACCAAGACTCGCGGCGGGCGGCTGCTCGTCCGCAGCATGATCGTCGGGTTCCTCCTGGTCGCGAGCTGGATCGTCGTGATCGTCATGCTGCAGCTGCGCAGCACCGAGACCGTCGACTTTCGCCCGGCGGCGGTCGAGATCCTCACCCAGCTGTCGAACCGCAACTTCGAGCAGGTCTACGACAACGCGTCGCCGCGGTTCCAGGAGATGGCGCGCAAGGAGCGCTTCGTCGACGACATGACCGACCTGCGGCTCACCGTCGGGGCGTTCCGCGAGATCGCGGCGATCAACGACACGCTGGTGACGACCGGGCCGACCGGGCGCATCGGTCGCGTGTCGATGACGCTCGTGTACGCGCAGGCGACCTGCAAGGCGAGCGTGTCGTTCCACTACGACGAGGACGTCGAGAAGTGGCGGCTGCTCGGGCTCGGCGTCGAGCTGCCGTCCGAGCTGCAGATCAGCCAGCGGCAGCGCGAGGAGCGCATCGCGGCCTGCCAGGATCCGATGAACCCGCGATCGTGCGACGTGCACGCCGCGGCGGTCGCGGTGTTCGAGCAGCTGCGCGA
>JAPLLF010000020.1 GCA_026387715.1 Pseudomonadota bacterium | reverse complement strand
GTTCAGCCTCGATCTCGACGACGACAAGCTGAGCTGCCTCGAGCGCGACGCGGCGGTCACGCAGCTCCGGACGCTCGGCGATCCGCGCGCGATCCCGGCGCTCGAACGCGCGCTCGAGAAGCGGGGCAAGTACGGCGCGCTGCGCGGGCGGCCGGTCAACGGGTGCCTCGCCGACAACGCGCGGACCGCGATCACGTACCTCAAGGGCCTCGCGAAGACCCCGTGACGTCGCCGCGACCGGATCTCCCGCGCTGGGTCGAGGCCAACGCGATCGCGGCCGACCCGGCGAGCTGGCGCGAGGCCGGCGTCATCGGCAACGACGCCGCGCGACTGATGGTCGTCGTCGCCGACGACCCACCGCTGGCCGCGCTGATCGCGCTGGTCGAGCGGCGCGCGGACTGCGCGATCCTCACCGCGAGCGAGGCGATCGCCGCGGCGCTCCCCCGCTTCACCTCGCGCGCGATCCTGCACACGCTCGACGATCCCGACGCGATCCCGGACGTCGACGGCGCGATCGTGCTCCCCGAAGACGCGTCGCTCGCGCACGTCCCGCCGGCGCTGGCCGAGGAGCTCACGCGGATGCGGCCCACGCGCACGATCTGGTGCGCGTACGTCGACGGCGAGCCGGTCGCGTTCGCGTACGCGCCGTGGCGCACCGCGGCGTGGTTCGACGTCTCGATCGACGTGCTCTCGGGCGCCCGCCAGCTCGGGCTCGGCACGATCGTCGCCGCCGCGATGCTCCGCGACGAGCGCGCCCACGGCCGGGCGCCGGTGTGGGGCGCCGACGAGGCCAACGCCGCCTCGCTGCGGCTCGCCGCGCGCCTCGGCTTCACGCCGATCGATCACCTCCACGTCGGCGCGCCGGCGTGAGGGCCATGCTGGTCGCCCTCGTCGTGCTCGCGGGCCAGCCGGCGCACGCCGAGCCCAGCGACACCCGCCTCGTGCTCACCGGCCTCGCGCTGGCCCCGCCGACCTACGTCGTCGGCGTCACGCTCCACGAGAGCAGCCACGCCCTCGCCGCGCTGCTCGCCGGCGCCAGCGTCGACGAGCTGCACCTGTTCCCCCCCGGCCGCGATCCGAAGGCGAAGGTGTTTCGCTTCGGCTGGACGTACGTGCACGGCCTGCGGTCGAAGGGCGATCGCATCTTCTTCTACCTCGCGCCCAAGATGACCGACGCGATCCTGCTCGGCGGGTTCGCCGCGCTGGCGTACACCGACGCGTGGCCGACGAGCCATCGCTACGGGGCGCTGGCGCTCACCGTGTTCGCGACCGGCCTGTGGGTCGACTTCGCCAAGGACGTCGTGCTGTTCGGCAAGCAGAACGACGTCGTCAAGGCGTTCGACCTGTGGTGCCTCCACGGCTGGCGCCAGGTCCCCGCGCGCCTGGTGTACGCCGGGCTCGCGGCCGTCCTCGGGTTCGTCGTCGCGCACGGCTACGAGCGCACGTTCGCGCACCCCGAAATGCCCAGCCTCGCCATTCCGCCCCGGATCGCGCCGTTGTTCTCGACCACCTTCTAGCGACTTGGTGGGTGGCCATCTTCTTGCTGTTGGATCACTTCGTCCAAGGAGGATCCGATGATGCGTACCAACCTTACTTTTCTGTTCACGACCCTCGCGCTCGTGGGCTGCTCGACCGATCCGGCAACCGCAACCCAGGATGCCGCGCCCGAGGACGCCTCCGTGGATGCGCCTCCGTGGACGAATGGCACGAGCACGCTGACGGGATCGGAAGAAGCCGCATATCTCGATGGCGTCCGCGGACGCGCGCGGCTGAACAACCCCGTGAACGTGCTGGTGCACGGTGACGTCATCTACGTCGCCGACTTCGACAACGGCAAGATCCGCCAGGTGACGGCCGACGGCACCACGACGACCTTGGTCGCGCAGCCCGACTTCCTGCGCCCGTTCGCCATGACGTTCGGCGGCGATGGCCGGCTCTACGCGACGACCGACAAGGCCACCGACGGCACGCTCTCGGACATGTCCGGCACGGTGTGGCGCATCGAGGTGGCGTCCGGGACCGCGACGGTCGTCGCCGCGCGGATCGGGCGTCCTCGTGGCCTCGCGTGGTTCGAGGGCAAGCTCGCGGTCTCCGACTTCACCCATCACGTGGTGCAGCTCGTCGATCCGAACACCGGCGCGGTCACGCCCTATGCAGGGACCTGGAACGCCGCCGGCATGGTCGACGCGACCGGCGCCGCCGCCCGGTTCACGCAGCCCTACGGGCTCGCGGTGGACGGCGAGCGCCTGCTCGTCGCCGACTTCGGCAACCATCGCGTGCGCGCCATCGCGCACTCAGGTGTGGTCACGACGTTCGCGGGGGCCGGAACCATGGGCTTCGCGGAGGGTGGCACGACGACCGCGCAGTTCCACAACCCGCAGGGCCTGGCGATCGATCAGGCCGGTGACCTCTTCGTCACCGATACCGGGAACTTCCGGGTCCGCCGGGTCCGGGACGAGAACGTCGACACCGTCGCGGGCAACGGCGCCGGCGGCTACGTCGACCACGACAACAACCTCGCGGCGGCGTTCTTCGGCCTCGAGGGGCTGTCGGTGAGCGCGGACGGCACCATGCTCTACGTCGCCGACGGCAACCGCGGGGAGGATCGCCCCTTCAACCGGGTCCGCGCGGTCAAGCTGCCGTAGGTGAATACACGACGAGCTGCATCGTCTTTGCAACGACGCGCCGGGGATGCGATGTTCCGCCGGCATCTTCGCAAAGGATTTCCCGATGAAGCTCTTCCGCTCGTTCGCCGTCGTCGCCGCCCTCGGCTCCAGTGTGCTCGCCGTTCCCGCCTGGGCCGACCAGCCCAAGGAGACGAAGAAGGAACCCGAGAAGAAGGAAGTCGACGCCGCGAATGTGACGAAGTGGCTCGCGTTCTTCGACCAGGTCGTCGACGTGGTCGTCGCCAACAAGGACACCTGCGACAAGATGGCCACCGACCTCGACGGGCTGTTCACCAGGAACGTCGACCTCATCAAGATCGCGAACGAGGCGAAGGCCAAGGGCATGAAGCTGCCCAAGGACGCCCAGGATCACATGATGACGGGCATCAAGAAGATGGGCCCAGCCATGCAGGCCTGCATGAAGAACGAGAAGGTCAAGGCGGCGTTCGCGCGGTTCGACGGCAAGGACGCGAAGAAGAAGTAGGCGAAGCCTACGAGTCCGGCTTTCGCCGGGGAATGGTGAGCGCAGCGAACAAGTAGGCAGGCGCGCACGCATCGCCGTCCCCCGCACCACCACCGCCGGCGGTGCGCGGTCCCGAGGATCGGTCATGATAGCGTCGCGCCATGGACGACGACGAGCGCACCCGGCTCACCGCGGCGATCCGGCGCGCGACCCAGGATGGCGAGCGCGCCCTCACGCAGATCGCCGAGCTCGCGACCCAGGTCGAGACCCTCGTGGACATCCTCGCCCGCGGCGGCTCGCTCAAGCCGGGCCACGTCAAGCTGCTCGGCAAGGTCGCGCAGTCGGTCTCGCTGGTCCGCACCCCGAAGCTCGAGCTGTCGGACGTCGACGACAAGTACGAGGTGGTCGGCGACGACGTCGATTGCGCGAGCCGGATCCCGCTGTGTCAGGCGCGGTGCTGCTCGTTCGGCGTCGTGCTGTCGCGCCAGGATCTCGAGGAGGGCGAGGTGGCGTGGGACATCGACCATCCGTATCGCCTGCCCCGGCTCGCCGACGGCTACTGCACGTACATCGGCGGCGGCGACGGGCGCTGCACGAACTACCAGCACCGGCCGGCGACCTGCCGGAGCTACTCGTGTCGCGACGACGCCCGCGTCTGGATCGACTTCGACGCGCGGATCCCCGCGCCGATGCCCGAGACCGTCGTCCCGCTCGTCCAGCTCCGCCGCAAGTAGACGCCTGATCGCGCAACCCGTACGCGGCGCACGCGCCGGCCTCACGCCGGGACGATTGTGGTCCGAATGTTGGGTGGGGTGTCCCACATGGCGCATGCTGGTGGGGTGACCGCCGTCGTCGAGTTTCCCGTCGTCGGCATCGGCTCATCGGCCGGCGGGCTCGCCGCGTTCGAGGCCTTCTTCAGCGGCCTTCCCAGGGACGCGGCGCCGGGGATGGCGTTCGTGCTCGTCCAGCACCTGGCGCCCGATCACAAGAGCCTCCTCGCGGAGCTCATCCGACGGGTGACCACCCTCGAGGTCCTCGAGATCGAGGACGGGATGCGGATCGAGATCGACCGCGTGTACGTCATCCCGCCCAACCACGATCTCGCGCTCGTCGACGGCGTGCTCCACTTGCTCGAGCCCAGCGCGCCGCGCGGCCAGCGCCTGCCGATCGACTTCTTCTTTCGCTCCCTCGCGCAGGACCGGCGCGATCAGGCGTTCGGCATCGTGCTCGCCGGCACCGGCAGCGACGGCACCCAGGGCGTGCGCGCCATCAAGGGGGAGGGCGGCCTGGTCATCGTGCAGAGCCCCGCGTCCGCGGAGTTCGACGGCATGCCGCGCAGCGCCCTCGCGACCGGGCTCGCCGACTACGAGCTCTCGCCGGCGGAGATGCCGGCCCAGCTAATGGCCTACGCCGCTCGCGCGATCGGCCGGCTCGAGACAGGCTCCGCCACGACGCCCGGCATCGAGCGCGCGCTGAAGGAGATCTTCGTCCTTCTCCATCACCAGACGAGGCACGACTTCTCCGGGTACAAGCCGACCACCATCCACCGTCGCATCGAGCGGCGCATGGCCGTCCATCACCTCGACAGCATCGATGCCTACGTTCACCTGCTGCACCGGATGCCCGATGAGGTCGAGCTCCTGTTCGGCGACCTCCTGATCGGCGTCACCCAGTTCTTCCGGGACCCGCACGTCTTCCAGCTCGTCGAGGAGCACATCATCCCGCGGCTGTTTGCGAGCAGGCCTGCCGGCGAGACGCTCCGCGTCTGGACGGCGGCGTGCTCCACCGGCGAAGAGGCGTACTCCCTCGTGATGCTCCTGATCGAGTACGCCGAGGCGAACCACCTGTCCCACGCGTGGCAGGTCTTCGCGACCGACATCGATCGCCGCGCCATCGCCACCGCGCGGGTCGGTTGCTATCCCGCGAGCATCGCCACCGACGTCACGCCCGCGCGGCTCGCGCGCTTCTTCACCTTCGAGCCCGGCCGTGGGTACCGCGTGAACAAGACGCTCCGTGACCACGTGGTGTTCTCCGAGCACGACCTGCTCAAGGACCCGCCGTTCTCCAGGATCGATCTGCTGAGCTGCCGGAACCTGTTCATTTAGTTCGGTGCGGACCTCCAGCAGCGGCTCATCACGCTCCTGCACTACGCCCTCAAGTCCGACGGGATCCTGCTCCTCGGCACGTCGGAGACGATCGGGGATGGGGTGGGATTCGACACGCTCGAGCGCGCGGCCGGGCTCTATTTCCGACGGCCCGACACCGCATCCCCGCCGCGCGCACCTGCCGGCCGCTTCAAGCCGTTCGCGGCCACGAGGCCGGCGACCTCGCTCGACCGGCCCAGGACGCAAGCCCGGCCATCCCTCCGCGAGCTCACCGAGCGAGCGCTCCTCCAGCAGATCGTGGCCGCGGGCGTGCTGGTGGACGGCGCCGGGGACATCCTCTACCTGCACGGTCGCACCGGGATGTTCCTGGAGCCGGCGCCCGGTGATGCGGGCAACAACATCCTGAGGATGGCCCGCGAAGGGCTCCATCTGAGCCTCTCCGGGGCGCTGCGCAAGGCGGCCACCGGCGCCGCCGCGAGCGTGACCGGCTTGCGCGTCAAGACCAACGGCCACTTCACGCACGTCGACCTCACGGTCGCGGCGCTTCCCATCGAGGCCGGCGCCCCTCCCGGCGACGCACCGCTGTACCTGGTGACGCTCCGGGAAGCGCCCGCCGCCGTGGCGACCGTCGCCGAGGCGATGCCCGCGGAGGACGCACACGTCGCCGCGCTGCAACACGAGCTGCGCCTCCGGGACGAGCAGCTCCAGACCGCACAGAACGAGCTGGTGAGCTCCACCGAGGAGATGCGATCGTCGAACGCGGAGCTGCAGTCCCTCAACGAGGAGCTGCAGTCCACCAACGAGGAGCTGGAGACGTCGAGCGAGGAGCTCCAGTCCGTCAACGAGGAGCTCGCGACCGTCAACGCCGAGCTGCAGACCAAGGTGGCCGATCTCGCGCGCGCCAACGACGACATGAACAACCTCCTCGCGGGCACCG
This sequence comes from Pseudomonadota bacterium, assembly GCA_026387715.1. Classification (GTDB taxonomy): domain Bacteria; phylum Myxococcota_A; class Polyangia; order Haliangiales; family Haliangiaceae; genus JABFXX01. The sequence goes on along the minus strand of JAPLLF010000020.1, from coordinate 700 downwards.
GCATCGGCACCTTGTTCGTGGACCACGAGCTACGCATCCTGCGGTTCACGCCGGCCGCGAGCGGCATCATGAACCTGATCCACAGCGACGTCGGGAGACCGCTCGCGCACATCGCCCCGAACCTCGCGAGCGCCAACGCGCTGGTCGCGGACGTGCGATCGGTGCTCGACACGCTGGTCCCGAAGGAGCAGGACGTCCAGACCACGGATGGCAAGTGGTACCTGATGCGTATCCAGCCCTACCGCACGCTCGAGAATGTCATCGAGGGTGTCGTCGTCTCGTTCATCGAGATCACCGAGACGGTGCGGACCCGCGAGGCGCTGCGCACGGCCAACGCACACCTGCGGCTCGCCGTCGTGGTCCGCGACGCACACGATGCCATCACGGTGCAAGACCTCACGGGGCGCACGACCGCGTGGAACCCGGGCGCAGTGCGCATGTACGGCTGGAGCGAGGCCGAGGCCCTGGCCATGAATGTCCGTGCCCGCATCCCGCTAGGACGGGCCGCGGCCCAGGAATTGCAGGTCGTCCGCCAGCTCGCCACCGCGCACGAGGTCCTGGAGCCCTTCCGCACCCAGCGCCTCAGCAAGGATGGCACGGTCGTCGAGATCTGGCTGACCGCTACCGCCTTGATGAACGAACATCAGGAGCTATTCGCGATCGCCACCACCGAGCGTCTAAGTGGATAGGAGTGATTCAC
>JAPLLF010000448.1 GCA_026387715.1 Pseudomonadota bacterium | reverse complement strand
CATCCTCAAGGAGTACATCGCCCGCGGGACGTACATCTATCCGCCCGCTGGATCGATGCGGCTCATCACCGACACGTTCACGTACTGCGCGCGCGACATCCCGCAGTGGAACACGGTGTCGATCAGCGGCTATCACATCCGCGAGGCAGGCTCCGACGCGGTCCAGGAGGTCGCGTTCACGCTCGCGGACGGCATCGCGTACGTGGAGGCCGCGATCAGCGCCGGGCTGTCCGTCGACGACTTCGGCCCTCGCCTGTCGTTCTTCTTCAACGTCCACAACAACTTCATCGAGGAGGTCGCGAAGTTCCGCGCGGCCCGGAAGTTGTGGGCCGGCATCATGCGCGATCGCTTCGGCGCCAAGAACCCGAAGTCGTGGATGCTGCGCTTCCACACGCAGACCGCCGGCGTGACGCTGCAGGCCCAACAACCGCTCGTCAACGTCATCCGGGTGACGCTCCAGGCGCTCGCCGCGGTGATGGGCGGCACGCAGTCGCTGCACACCAACAGCTACGACGAGGCGCTCGGGCTACCGACCGAGGAGGCCGCGCGGATCGCGCTGCGCACGCAGCAGGTCATCGGGCACGAGTCGGGCGTCGCCGACTTCATCGATCCGTTCGGTGGCTCGTGGGCCGTCGAGGCGATGACCGCGGAGATCGAGAAGCGGGTCGGCGAGTACTTCGAGAAGATCGAGGCGCTCGGCGGCATGGTGCGCGCCATCGAGCAGGGCTTCCCGCAGAAGGAGATCGAGCGCCGCGCGTACGAGCATCAACGCGCGGTCGAGCGGCACGAGCGGGTCGTCGTCGGCGTGAACGAGTTTGCGATGGAGGACGAGGTCCCGATCGAGGTCGGTCGGGTCGATCCGCAGCTCGAGCGCGATCAGGTCGAGCGGCTCCGCGCGATGCGCGCCCGCCGGGACGCCACGGCCACCACGGCCGCGCTCACGGCGCTCGCCGACGCGGCCAAGGGAGCCGACAACCTGGTGCGTCCCATCGTCGGCGCGGTCAAGGCGCTCGCGACGGTCGGCGAGATCGCCGACGTCCTCCGCGAGCGGTTCGGCGAGTACCAGCCGAACCAGTAGGCCGTCGAGATCAGTCGAAGCCGGCGTGCGCCTTGATCTGGACCTTCGCGGTCGCCGCGCCGGTCGGCACCGGATCGGTGGCCGTGACGACGACCGTCGCCCCGACGAGCAGGTTGAACGGCGTCGACCACGCCTTCATCGCCGCGGTCAGGTCGGCCCGGCCGGTCGCGGTGTACACGATGTCCTGCGGGCCCATCGTGGTCGTCATCGCGGCCTGCGACGCGATCGACCCGATCATCTTCGCCGATGGATCGTTCGGCTCGGTGATCGACGCGGGCGCGACGTAGATCGACAGCACCGGCGTCGCCACGTTGAGCGTGTTCGAGTCGATGGTGTAGGTCGCGCCATCGATCGTCACGTGGATCGCGGTCTGGCCGTCGATCCCCTGGAGCTCGGACTGCTCGGTCGCGAGATCGATCTTCTGCATGGTCGCGACCTGCAGCCAGAGCTCGCACGTATGCGTGAGGTCGCTGCACGTGCCGGTGCAGTCGGTGCACGCCTGCTGCGCGGCCGCGCTGCACACCGTCGGGGCCGCCGTGCAGTCCATCCCGAGGTAGTTGGGGATGGCGACGGCGTCGATCATCCACGAGGCGGTGTCGATCGAGAAACTACGTTCCTTGATCGACAACGGAAAGTCCCCGACGTCCGAGCTGATCAGGCCACAGCCCGACGAGCCCATCGAGAACAGCGAGACGAATAGCAGGCTGCGCATCATATTTTTAATCTCGGTACGAACCACCCCACTCTATCACCCGCCATCACGCCAGCTGCAGTTCTCACACGACGGGGTGACCGCGCTTACATCGCACCTACACCGACGCTACGAGATTCTCGGCGAGCGTCCACGGATCCGACTCCTGGTCCGCGACCCGGCGCGCGAGCTGGGCGAGGCCCCCACGTTCGGCCATGGCCTTGGTGGCGCGGTCGGCGAGCAGCGCCCGCACCAGCTCCGCGAGGTGTGCCGAGGTGCGACCGAGCTGCCGGGCCTCCGCGTCGGGCCCTCGCCAGATGCGATCGCGATGGGCCTCGATCGCCATCGCCAGCTCGCGAATGCCAGAGCCCTCCGCGAGGCCCTTGGTCGCGATCGTCCGCACGATCTCGACGGCCTTGCGCTCGCCGTGCGCGCGGAGATCGAGCATGTGCAGGAGGTCACGCTCGGTGCGATCGGCCCCCTCGCGATCGGACTTGTTGACGACGAGCACGTCGGCCACCTCGAGGAGGCCGGACTTGATGGCCTGGATGTCGTCGCCGAGCCCCGGCACCGTGACGACCACCGTCGTGTGCGCGGCCTTCATGACGTCGACCTCGTCCTGACCGACCCCCACGGTCTCGATCAGGATGCGCGTGTAGCCCATCGCGTCGAGCACGTGCGCGACGTCGAACGTCGAGCGCGACAAGCCGCCGAGGTTGCCGCGCGTCGCGAGCGAACGGATGAACACGCCGGGATCGAGCGCGTGCCGCTGCATGCGGATCCGATCGCCGAGGATCGCGCCGCCCGAGAACGGCGACGTCGGATCCACGCACACGACGCCCACGCGCTCGCCGGCCTGGCGGTAGTGCGCGATCAACGAGTCGACGACGGTCGACTTGCCCGCGCCAGGGTTGCCGGTGATGCCGACGAGGTAGGCCTTGCCGGTGTGGGGATACAGCTGCTTGAGCACCGCGAGCGCCTCGGGGCGGCGGTCGTCGAGGTCGCGCATGAGGCGTGCACCGGCGCGCACGTTACCGTCGAGGATTTCCTGGAGGCTCATTTGCCCTTGAACCGCTGCTCGGGGCCAGCGGGAGTGTAGATCTGGATCGCGCGGAGGTCGGCGGTCGTCGTGAACGCGTGCTTCGTGGCCGGGGGAACCTGGACGACCGATGTCGAGGTCACCGCGAGGTCGACCGTCTTCACCGTCAGCGTGCCCGCGCCGCGCTCGACGTACAGCAGCTCGGTCTCCTGGTCGTGCACGTGCTCGGGGACGACCATGCCGGCGGGGAACTCGAGGATCGACGCCGCGAGCCCGGGAGTCTTCGTCGCGTCGCCCTCGGCGAAGATCGTGACCTTGCCCGCCCCACGCGGATACGATCGGGCCGCGCTCGCGCGCAGCAGGATCGGCGCGGGCGGCGCCTCCTTCCACTCGGTCTGCAGCGGGGTCGGCAGCGCCCCGGCGCGCGCCGTGCCCTCGGGGCCACCCGGCACGATCGCGATCATCGCGGTCACCGCGCCGCGCGTCGCGAGGACCTCGCGCACGCCACCCTTGGGCACGTACAGCATGTCCCCCGCGTCGACGCGCATCGGCTTCATCGGACCATGGACGTCGGCGGACGCACGGAAGTACCAGAGCTCCGCGCGGTCGGCGCGGCGCATCCCGGTCGAGCCGTGATCGGCGATCGCGAGCTCGAACATCGACGCCCGCGGGTTGCCGGCGTTGTTCTCGTCGAGGAGCACCGACACCCGCACGTCGCCTTGCCCGGCCGCCGAGACCAGCTGCCGATCGATCACGTTCTGGCCGTCGTCGGGGGCGCGGAACCGGAACGGCAGCTGGATCGTCTCGCCGCGCAGCGGCGGCGCCCAGCGGTAGTGACCGAGCACCTCGACCACGCACGCGGCGAGCCTGGGGCTCCGCACGCTGTCGCTGACCAGCGTCGCGGTCGCGCCCGTCGCCTCGATGGCGATCCGGGCGACGAGGTCGCCGGCGATCTCGTAGTGCTCGGTCGCGGCGACGGCCCAGCAAGCCTGGACCGCCTCGTCGAGCTCGTTCATCGCCTTCTGGATCTCGGCGAGCTTCTCCTCTTGCGAGGGGCCCGGGACGTCGCTCGGGGGCGCGGGCGGCTCCGGAACAGGCGCCGGTGGCGTCGTGATGACCTGCGTGGGCTTCGTGCAGGCGGCGAGCGAGACGAGCGAGACGAGCGAGGCGAGCGAGGTGAGCGCGACGGCGCGCCGCATCACGCCACCTTGGGACGCACGACGGCCTCGACCCAGTCGATGATCTCCGTCGTGCTCGCACCCGGTGTGAAGATCTTCGCCACGCCCATCGCCGTCAGCTTGGGCAGGTCGTCCTTCGGCACGATGCCGCCACCGAACACGATCACGTCGCCGACGCCGCGGTCCTTGAGCGCCGCGATCACCGCGGGGAACAGGGTCATGTGCGCACCCGACATGATCGACAGCCCGACCGCGTCGACCGCCTCCTGCACCGCCGCCGCCGCGATCATGGCCGGCGTCTGGTGGAGCCCGGTGTAGACGACCTCGTAGCCGGCATCCGCGAGCGCACGCGCGACGACTTTCGCGCCGCGATCATGGCCGTCGAGGCCGGGCTTG
>JAPLLF010000456.1 GCA_026387715.1 Pseudomonadota bacterium | reverse complement strand
CGCGCCCAAGGGCCAGCCCACGAAGACGCCCGACGTCGGCACCAAGCCCGGCGCGGACAAGGAGCAAAACGCGGTGACCGATCTCGGTCGCAAGGGCGCGAAGAAGGGCAAGGGCGCCCTGTTCCGCGTCGGCGCCGACGGTCGCCTCGATCAGCTCCACGCGCTGACCGCGACGTACTTCACGTCCGTCGCCGTCGGCCCCGACGGCGCGATCTACGCCGGCGCCGCCGACAAGGGCCGCATCTACATGGTCGATCCCGACGAGACCGTCGCGACCGCGTTCGACGTCGACGAGCGCGCCGTCTCGCAGGTCTGGTTCGACAAGGGTAACCTCGCGTTCACCGCCGACGACGCCGCCGCCGTCTACCGCACGACGGGTCGCGCCAGCCAGGCCAAGTACGTCTCCGACACGATGGACGCCAAGGCCGTCGCGCGGTTCGGGCGCATCACGTGGAACGCGACGGGCAAGCTCAAGCTCGAGACCCGAAGCGGCAACACCGCGAAGCCCGGCGTCGGCTGGAGCGAGTGGGCCGCGCCCACCAACATCGCCAAGGGCGGCGGTGGCGTCGAGGGTGGCAAGATCGCGAGCCCGGGTGCCCGCTACCTCCAGTTCCGCGTCGCGCTCGACAGCGACGACGCGCGCGTGCGCAAGGTCTCGACCTACTACGTGCCGGCGAACCAGGCGACCAAGGTCGCCGACGTCACGGTCGAGCTCGCCACCAAGGAGTCGCAGCCGACGCTGAAGGACTCGGCCGGCAAGCCGCGCAGCCCGGTGATGAAGGTGAAGTGGAAGGTCGACAACGGCGACGCCGACGACTCGACCTACACCCTCGAGGCGCGCCGCGACGGCGAGGCGAACTGGCGCCCGATCCAGACCGGCAAGGCGCCGCTGACGGCGACGTCGTGGGACTGGAACACCGAGACCTATCCCGACGGCTGGTATCGCGTGCGCGTGACGTCGAGCGATGCGGCGGCGAACTCGCCCGATCGCGCGCTGACCTCGTCGGCGACGACCACGCTGTTCGCGATCGACAACGCGCGGCCGTCGATCGACAACCTCGTCGTCACCTACCCGCGCGCGACGGCGCGGGCCAGCGACACGCTGTCCACGCTGACCGAGCTGGCGTTCTCGGTCGACGACGGCCCGTGGCAGCTCGGCACGACCGCGGACGGCCTGCTCGACGACACGGCCGAGGACGTCCGCATCGACCTCCCGGCGGGGCTCGCGCGCGGCACCCACACGCTCGCCGTGCGCGTCGCCGATGCAGCCGGCAACGTCGGCTCGATCTCGACGACGTTCGTCATCAAGTAGGCGGCGCTACGGCGTGACGGCGAGGCCCGCGAGCGACAGCACCTGCACGAGCTGCGCCTCGCTGGCCGACACCTCGACCACGACGTCGCGCTCGACGTGCGTCACCTCGAGGCGATCGACGAAGCCGTTGATCATGCCGATCCGGCCGCGCAGATCGGTGGCGACGCGGTCGGCCGTCGGGTCGTCGTCGAACCGCACGTGCAGCTCGCCCGCCGCGAAGTCGCGCGCGTCGAGCGAGCCGAACACGGTGCGCGGCCGCGCGCCGATCACGGCGAGGAGCTCGAGCACCGGATCGTTCGGACCGATCACGATCCACGCGACGCGTTGCTGATCGAGCAGCTCGAGCACCGCCTGAAAGCCCGCCGAACGGCGCAGTGGCGCGCCGGCCTGCACGACCCGATCGACCATCGCGGGGACGACGGCCTCGTCCATCACCAAGACCAGCGTGCGGTCGTCGACGAACCGCAGGCCGAGCTCGAAGTCCTCCGCATGCCACACGGTGGTGGTGCCGGTGACCACGGCGCGGGCCCTGACGTTGGGCTGCGCGTGCAGGCACCCCTCCACCGTGGCGCGCGTGACGCCACGAACCACGGCCACACCCCGCAGCGGCGAGACCGATCGCAGCCCGATCGACAGCGACTGCAGGCTGTCGAGCACCGCGGTGCGGCACGCGTCCTGGCCCTCGTCCTCCGCGATCCTGGCGACGAGCGCGGCGCCGAACCGGTTCCACAGCGCCCCACCGCGCAGGCGCTCCGCGTCGAGCCGTACGACGAAGCCGCCGTCGACGGGCAGGAAGCCGAGCGGATCGGCGATCGTCGCGGCGAGGTCGGGGCCCGCGGGCGCGAGCCGGGGCGCGACGGGCGTCACGGGCGCGGGCGTCGTCGACCAGCACCCGATCAAGAACACGCTGGCGAGCGCGAGGCGCATGCCTCCTTGTACTACGACTTTACGACGACGACGGTTTCCACCGCGTGCAGGCTTCGAGCTTGCTCCCGTCGGGCTTGCGCGGGCACATCTCGATCGCGCCGCCGCGCTCGACCACGACGGTCACGTAGTGAAACTCGCGGAACACGACGCGCATGCCATCCTCCTTGCATGCCGGCTTGCCGTCGACGCCGCACGTCAGCCCGTACAGCGACGATCCGCCACCGCCGGTGACGACGTAGCGCAGGCCGCCGAGCTCGCCGCGCTGGTACATATGATCGTGCCCCGAGAACAGCATGTCGACCTTCGCGCCGACGAGGATCGGCACGTAGCGGGCGCGCGCGATCGCGTTGCCGCGGTGGATGCCGCGCGAGTACGGCCCGTCGTGCGTGAACGCGAAGATCGCGCGAACCTTTTTCGCGCGTGACCGCGCGGCCGCGAGATCCTGCGCGAGCCACACCTCCTGCTCGCGCCGGTCGTACGCGTTGGAGTCGAGGAACACGAGGTGCACGTCGGCGAGGTCGACGCTGTACCAGTAGGTGCCGGCCGGGCGTCCGGGTGGCCCTGTGGGCATCGCGAGGCGCTCGCCCGCGCGTGCCTCGTCGCCGGCCTCCGCCGAACCATCCCAGCCGAGATCGTGATTGCCGACCACCGGCAGGTACGGCACGCTCGCGACGAGCTCCGCGGTGATCGCGTGGAAGCGCTGCCAGTCCGCCTCGTCGGAGCCGTGCAGCACCATGTCGCCGGTCACCGCGACGACGTCGAGCCCCTCCCCCAGCATCTGATCGACGATCTTGCGATGCGTGTCGTGCCCACCGCGGACGTCGCCGTACACCCCGATCCGGATCGGGTCGCCCGCGGCCGGCTGCGTGTGAAAGCGGTGCGCGAGCGTCGCCGGACCATCGGTGCTCGCGCCCGCGGGCCCGTTGCTGGTCACGACGACGCGGTACTCGATCTGGGATCTGGCCGGCAGGTTCGCGAGCGCGAACACGTGGTGCTCGCCGGGCGGGCTCACGACGCGATGGACGTCCGTCGAGCCGAGGGCGTTCCACGCGAGCTCGGCGGCGACGTGGGGATCGGTGTCCGCCACGATCCTGGCGGTCGTCGCGCCGAGCTCGGCGATGCGCGGGCCGCGACGGATGACGAGCGCCCGACGCCCGATCAGCTCGGCCGCGAGCGACGGCGCGAGGTGACGCCCCGACGCGTGGACCTCGATGGCGAGGACGTTATCGCCGAGCCGGAGCGTCCACGGCCCGACCGGCAGGAAGAACGTCTGCCACTCGGGCCCGTGGGGTCGATCGGCGAGCGCGGTCGCGCCGTCGAACGTCAGCGCCTCGCGCACGACCTCGGTGCCGTTGAGCCACACCCGCGCGCTGTCCTCGAAGCGCAGCCGGAGCTCGAGGACCTGGAGGCCCTGGTCGCGCTCGGTCAGGGTGAACGTCGTGGTCGCGTACAGCGTCGCGATGCGCCGATCCGGCGGCGCCGTCGGCTGGAGCGAGGTCCCCGGCACGTCGACCGCGAACGGCCACCGCGCGGGTGGCGGCGGTGCATCGCCGAGCACGGCGACCGGTTTCAGCGTGCGCCCCGCGACGACGTCGAGCCCGCTCACCGCGAGCGCGCCGATCTGGTCGGCGATGCGAGGCGCGAGCACGAGCTGCGTGTCCCACGGCGCGCGCTCGGAGACGAGCGGCGCCGCGCGAACAGGCGCACCGACGCCAGCGATCACGAGGATCGCGGTCAACGCGATACGTGACCAGGGAGAGTTCAGGCGCGAGCGCGGCGCTCGACGCTGCTCGCCATGGCGAACAGCTGCGGCAGCGGGAGCTTGTCGAGCGCGGCAAGGAAGTCCTTGTCGGTGCTCTTCTTCTCCGCCGTGCCGATCGCGGTGATCAGCTTGGCGCGGCTCCCGTACTTCTGCTTGACGGCATCGACGACCTTGGCGAGACGCAGCAGCTGCTGGTTCGACGCGGTCTTGAGCGAGGTCGCGATCGACGTCGCGTCCTGGTCCTCGCGCGCGAGCGACTCGGAGAGCGTCTTGGCGAGCGCTTCCTTGCTACCGTGACGCTCGATGACACGACCGCGCGGGTGGCGGGCCGTCTTCGCGACCTGCTTCTCCTTCGGCGCCTTCTTCGGCGTCGTCGCCGCCTTCTTGACGGAGGTCTTCGCGGACTTCTTCTTCGCTGCGGTCGCTTTTTTGGTAGCCATTTTCAAGTTCCTACGGAGAGGGCTGCGCATCCTGCGGCGGCGGTGCGCCTCCGTCAAGCGCCGAAAGAAGCTGATTGAGATCCTCGACGGACAGCGCCACCGAGAGACCGACGATGTCGTTGGCGACCTTGGTCTCGATCTTGTTCACCACGCCGCCGAGCTTGACGAGCTGAGCGGCCGCGGCGATCTGGCCGATCTGCGTCTTCGTGAACGATTCAAGGGTGTTCGCGTCGGCCTTCGAGGCCATCACGATGCTCGCGGCCACCTTCGCGCCGCCGGCGGGATCGAGCGTCCCCGCGATCGCCCGCGGCCCTGCGACCAATCCCGAGACGTACTTGACGAGCCCGCCGCTGACCCGGGGATCGACCCGCCCGACGCCCCAGATGGGTGCGTTCTGATCGACCAGCGCGAGCCACGCCTTCATGTCGGGGTTGTCGGACAGCTTCTGGCCCTTCGCCGCCAGCGACTCGGTCACGTACGCCTCGTTGCTGCCGAGCACGAGCGTGTCGGGGCGGCCGAACGCGAACACGAGGACGCGGTTGCCGTCCTTCGCGGTGTACAGGGTGCGGTTGTCGAGGGGCTTGGCGGTGAGCGTGCCCCCGCCCTTGCCGACGATGGTGCGCATGCACGCGGCGAGATCGGCCTCGACGAACGTGCCGGTCGCGACGAGCAGCACCGGGCCGGTGCCCGGCGTCGTCTGGTTGGGTCCCAGCGCGAGCATCACGCGCTTGACGTTCTTGCCGAGGTCCAGCTTGCACTGCGACTTGACGTCCTCCCAGCGCGCCGCGAGCGTGGCGTCGCGCAGGAACAGCTGATCGACGACACGCGCGACCAGCGGCGCGTCGAGCAACTTGCCGACGTCGACGCCGATCACGGCCTCCGCCGACGACGGCACGGCCGCGAGGCCGGTGACCTCGGGCGGTGGTGCGCTCTTGCTCGAGTCGCTCGACTTGCTACCGCAGCCGACGAACGCAAGCGCAACCGAGGCGACACACAGATACCGGCTCATCGAGCGGTACCCTAGCGCGTCTGTTGTAGACGCGCAGGTTTTGTCACCTACGGGGTCGGGGGCTTGTCGTCGTGCTCGGCGCCGCCGTGATCGTCGCCGCCACCCATGCCGCCGCCGCCGCCGCCCATGCCCATGCCCATGAGCCCCATCAACGACTTGAGCTTCTCGGCCGAGATCATGACCGAGCCCTTGACGTCGTTGCCATCGACGCCGACGTCGAGCTTGTCGACCATCATCTTCATCTGCGCGGCCTTGGAGTTCGCCATCGCCGCGAGGCTCGTCGCCTGATCGGCCGAGTCCATGCGCGCGCGGCCTTCGATCTGGAGGCCGTCGGTGATGTTGAGCGAGCCGTAGACGGCCTTGAACTTGATGTTCGCGCCCGCGAGCGGGGCGAACACCTTCGAGCTGCCCTTCATGAGGCCCCACAGCGTGTGCTGCGCGTTCACCTTGCCGAACATGTCGACGAACATCGGGGACGTCTTGAGCGCCGCGTCGCCCTTGGCGATCAGGGCGAGCTTGTCCTTGTCGCCGCCGAGCGCCATCAGCATCGTCGTGTCGTTCACGAACATCGCCGCGCTCTTCATGCCCTCCTTGGTGTTGTTGAGGATGACGACGTCACCGTCCTTGGTGATCTCGGTGCCCTTCGCGGCGCTCTCCTCCTTCATCTTGTCGAAGCAGCTCATCATCGCGGCCTTGTCGAGGCCGTGGACGACGATCGCGCCGGTCGGCTTGAGGTTCGGGCCGAGGTTGGAGAGGCCCATGGCGACGCTCGTGACCTTCTCGAGCGGGTTGAACCCGCACTTGGCCTTGAACTTCTCGAGCTCGTCCATGTTCTTCATCATCTGCGGCTCGACGAACTGCTTCCACAGCGCGCTGCTCTGCAGCGACTGGAAGTTGATCCCGAGGACGAGCTCGGCGTCGACCGGCAGGAGCGACAGGTCGTCGCCCGTCGCCTGGGTCATCGCGGCGGGCTTGGTGTCGGCGACCACGGCGGCGGCCGAACCAGCGGCGACCGCGGCCGAGCCGGCGGCGGCCGCACCCGAACCAGCGGCGACCGCGGCCGAGCCAGCGACGGCGGCGGCAGAACCCGAGCCCGTGGCGGCGGTGTTGTCAGCCTTCTTGCAGGCCGCCGTCGCGCCAAGGGACAACGCAGCGACGAGCATTCCGGTACCAATTCGGTAAACGCGCATATCTTTTTTCTCTTCCTCTTCTTGGTGAAGCAGCCGGGTCTATAACACGGTGGATCGCGTGCTTCACGAGCTGGATCGTCGTCGATCGTCGACGATCGTGTGCGAGCCGTGACGATCAGACGGACGTGCTAGAGATCTCCGCCATGCCGTGGCATCCACATCGCCTGCGCGACACCGACGTCTGGGCGCGCGTCGACGTCGACGGCGCGATCGTCCAGGACTCCGAAGGTCGCGTCGAGATCATCTACAAGGCCGAGAGCGGCGCCAAGGTCTATCGCGCCGGCGCGCGGAACCTGGGGAGGCTGCCCGGCGCCACCGTCGACGTCGCGGCCGGCGAGGCGGCGGCGCCGTCGGCCCCCAAGAAATCCGAGGTCCCCGCCAACGCGATCCACGTGTGGACGGACGGCGCCTGCTCCGGCAACCCCGGTCCCGCCGGGCTGGGGGTCGTCGTCGTCGACGGCGCCGAGACGCGCGAGATCAGCGAGTACCTCGGCGAGGCGACCAACAACATCGCCGAGCTCACCGCGATCCTGCGGGGCCTCTCGTCGGTCGCCGTCGAGCATCGCAAGGATCGCCCGGTGATCGTGTACTCGGATTCGGCGTACTCGATCGGCCTCCTGTCGCAGAACTGGAAGGCCAAGGCCAACGTCGAGCTCGTCGCCGCGCTGCGCGCGGTCACCAAGACGTTCAAGGACCTCCGGTTCGTGAAGGTGCTCGCACACTCGGGCATCCCGCTCAACGAGCGCGTCGATCAGCTCGCGACCGGCGCCGTCTCGCGACGCCGCTAGGTTAGCAGTCGCGTTGCGTCGCGGTCGCGACCTCACCGAGCGTGCGGCCGTCGCGATCGCGTAACAGGGTGTCGAGGATCGCGTCGAGCCGCGCGAGCTTGTCGTCGATCGGCACGCGCAGATCGGGTTGCCGGGCGACCAGCTCGCCCGGGATGCCGTCGCGCTCGGCGTCGGCGAAGTCGATCCCGTGCAGCTCGAAGTTGAAGAACGGGCGTGGCGCCATCGCGGCGAGGAGGCGGTCGCGGATCACCGCGGGCGCGACGAGCAGCGACGTCCCGATCGCGGGCAGCCGCGTCCACGGCGTGACCGCGACCGGCAGCTCGACGAGCGGGGCCTGCCCGCGCCGCCACGGCGCCGTCATCGCCGGCCGGTACGGATCGGTCGGCGCGACGAGCGCGCGCGGATTCGTCATCACCGCGCCGCTCTTGCGCCGGATCAAGGCGTAGGCCGCCATCACCGTGGCCTTCGCGGCGTAGTAGCCCGGCGCCGGGAACACCGACGAG